>JAOUIM010000137.1 GCA_029884035.1 Aquincola sp.
CTTCTGGTGCTCGGCCTCGTTCGGGAAGCGCTGCAGCAGCAGGCGGTCGCGGCGAACGGCTTCCGCGCGCGCTTCCTTCTCGGCGGCGGCACGGCGGTCGCGGGCCTCCTTCTCGGCGCGCTCGTCGGCCGTCAGGCTGGGCGGCACGATGCGGATCAAGGTGCCGTCGCGCGACAGCACCCGCTGCTCGCGATCCATGCACTCACCGATCAGGCGGTCGGACGTCAGCATTCGACCGGCGGCGTTGACGCAGGTGAACACCTGGCCCAGGCTGGGCGCCCCCGACTGGGCCGTCGCCACGCCCGCCCCGGCGAGCAGCAACGCCGGCAGGACCGGAACGGCAAGGCGCAGAGCAGGAATGGTCATGGCATGGTCCGGTGGTGGGGCGGCGGGTCAGACCCCATATCGATCGCGGTAGGCCTGCACGGCCTGCCGATAGGGCGCGAGCGACCCGTCGCCGCTAACGCGCAGATAGTGCAACAGGTCGACCAGACTCGCAATTGCACAGACTTTCAGCCCCAGTACGGACGTGATGTACTGCACTGCCGAGATCGGTTGATCCACCCCGCCTTCGGCGCCCTTTTCCTGCCGGTCGAGCGCAATCGCCACCCCTGCCGGCGTGGCGCCGGCGGCGTTGATCAGTGCGATCGATTCGCGCACCGAGGTTCCCGCGGAGACGACATCGTCGACGATCACCACGCGCCCGCGCACCGGCGCGCCGACCAGCGTGCCTCCCTCGCCATGGTCCTTCGCCTCCTTGCGGTTGTAGGCGAACGGGACGTTGCGACCCAGGCGGGCAAGCTCGATCGCCACGGCCGCCGCGAGCGTGATGCCCTTGTAGGCGGGGCCGAACAGCATGTCGAACGCCAGGCCCGAGGCCACCAGGCGGCGTGCATAGAATTGCGCGACGCGGCCGAGCTTGGCCCCGTCGTCGAAGCCGCCGGCGTTGAAGAAGTACGGCGAGAGTCGACCGGCCTTGGTCTTGAATTCCCCAAAACGCAACACCCCGGCCTCGACCGCGAACTGCACGAACTCCTGGGCCAGCGCGTCGGTACCTTCCTGTCGCGTCGTCATCGTCGAATCCTTCGCTGCTGGAGCGACATGTTCCGCCTCGTCACGCTCAACCTGAACGGCATCCGCTCGGCTGCGGACAAGGGCTTTATTGCCTGGGCCGAGCAGGCGGGCGCGGATTGTATCGGCGTGCAGGAGGTCAAGGCGCAGGCCGCCGACGTGGCCGGGCGCTTCGATCATGTGGGCGGCCTGCTCGGGCACTACCACTTCGCGCAGAAGAAGGGCTATTCCGGCGTCGGCCTGTTCACGAAGAAGGCACCCAGCGACGTGAAGATCGGCTTCGGCGCGCGCGAGTTCGATGCCGAAGGCCGCTGGGTCGAGACGCGTTTCGACACCGCCCGCAAGAAGTTCAGCGTCATCAGCTGCTACTTCCCCAGCGGCAGTTCGGGCGAGGAGCGGCAGCAGGCCAAGTTCCGCTTCCTCGCTCGGATGTACCCGCACCTCGTCAAGCTCCGGGCCGAGCGCGAGTTCATCCTGGTGGGTGACATCAACATCGCGCACAAGGAGATCGATCTCAGGAACTGGAAGGGCAACCTGAAGAACAGCGGCTTCCTGCCCGAAGAGCGCGCGTGGCTGACCAAGCTGTTCGGCAAGGCCGGCCTGGTGGACGTGTTCCGCACCCTCAACGACAAGCCCGATCAGTACACCTGGTGGAGCCAGCGTGGTGCGGCGCGCGCCAAGAATGTGGGCTGGCGGCTGGACTATCACATTGCTACGCCCGCCGTGGCCGCCAGCGCGAAGCGCGAGCAGATCTACCTCGCCCAGAGGTTCTCCGACCACGCGCCGGTGGTGATCGACTACGGCTGGAAGCTGTAGAACCGCTACGGCGCGGCCGGCTTGGCCGGCGGCCCGAAGTGCTTGTCCGGCTTGCCCGCGCGCGTATAGATCGGCGTGACCTTCGGCAACTTCGCCTCGATGTCCCGGATCCGGGTCTCGCCCGCCGGGTGGGTGGACAGGAACTGAGGCGGCGCGCCCTTGCTGGCGGCCATCATCTTCTGCCACAGCGTCACGCCCGAGGCGGGGTCGTAGCCGGCGCGTGCTGCGATGTCCAGGCCGACGATATCGGCCTCGGTCTCGTCCTCGCGGCTGAATTTGAGCGTCAGCATTTGCGCGCCCATGCTCAGCGCCGCATCGCCGACGTTGCCCAGACCGAGCAGCGACGACAGCAGTGACGCGCCCACGCGGGTGGCCGCCGTCTTGCCCATGCGCTCGCGCGCGTGCTCGCGCAGCGCGTGGGCCATCTCGTGGCCCATGATCATCGCGACCTCGTCGTCGGTGAGCTGCAGCTGCGAGAGGATGCCGAAGTAGAACGCGATCTTGCCGCCCGGCATGCAAAACGCGTTGAGGTCCTTGCTGCCCAGCAGGTTCACTTCCCAGCGCCACTGTCTCGCGCGCTCGTTCCAGGTCTGGGCATGCGGGATCAGGCGCTGTGCGATGAAGCGAAGGCGCTGCACCTGCGGATGGCTGTCGGGTGCCAGCGCGCGTTTCTGGGCGGCCTGCTGCAGCATCTGGGCGTACTGCTGCGCCGCGGCGGCCTCGACCTGATCGGCAGGCACGAGCTTGGTGAACTTGCTTTCCTTGCCCACGTCGCGGCGAAGGCCCTCGGCGGCGGCATCGGGTTGCGCCCCCTGCTGGGCCCAAGCGGGAGCACTCGCCACCACGCCGCCGGCCATCAGTAGCCCGGTGAACAGGCGGCGCGAGTGCAGCGCGCAGGCGCAACTCGCACCATGCGGCGCTTCTATCGCGGCGTCGGTGCGGAAGTCGGAAACGGAACGGGTCATCGGGAAGACTCCTGGGCGGCGTCGAGCGCGCGCACGGGTGCACGCAGCCACCAGAGCAGCGCCAACGCCGGGAAGGCCATCACGGTGGACACGACGAAGAAGGTGGGCCAGCCGATGCTGTCGGCAAGCACGCCGGCGAGCGGGCCCACCCAGACGCGGCCGATCGACGCGAACGCCGACAGCATGGCGAACTGGGTGGCGGTGAAGCGCTGGTTCGTCAGGCTCATCAGGAAGGCCACGAAGGCAGCCGTGCCCATGCCACCCGAGATGTTCTCGAATGCGACCGCCGCCACGAGCGCGCCGTCCACCGGCGTGGGCGACGTGAGCTGGACGACCACCCAGTCGAAGGCGGGAATCGTCAGCGCGCCCAGCGTGCCCTTGCCGCCGACCGCGAGCCACCAGAAGGCCATGTTGCTGGCCAGCTGCAGCACGCCGAACAGCATCAGCGAGCGCCAGAGCCCGAGCCTGAGCATCAGCGCGCCGCCCACCAGTGCGCCGGCGATCGTCAGCCACAGGCCCAGCACCTTGTTTACGACGCCAACCTCGGCCGGCGTGTAGGCCATCGCCTTGAGCAGGAACGGCGTCATCAGCGAACCGGCGAAGGCGTCGCCCAGCTTGTAGAGCACGATCAGCACGAGGAACGCCGCCGCACCGCTGTGGCTGAAGTAGTTCGACAGACCCGACAGCAGCGTCTCGAAACGGGCGCGCCGCGCGGCGAAAGCCGCCAGCGGCAGCGTCAGGCCGATCCCCGCGAGCAGCGAGACGAGGTCGGCCCAACGGCCTTGCAGGGACGCGGGCAGCGAACTGCCTTGCCACAGGGGCGCCATCGCCGCGCGCACGGCCGGCGCGATCACGCGGTCGGTCACCAGGTATCCGACAGCTACCGCGGCGATCACGGCCGCGAAGCCGACGAGGTCGTTGCGCGGCACGCTCTGCGGCGCCGCCGCCCCCTTCAGCCGGGGCAGGAGCGTGGCCGACAGCGCCGCGGCGGCAATCATCAGGCCGGCCATGAATCGATAGACCTCGGGCCAGGTCCAGCCGCCACCCTGCTGCGCATCGGTCCAGATCAGCGCGATGCCGCCGGAAAGAATCATCGCGAGCCGGTAGCCCGCGATGTTCAGCGACGCACCGATGCCGCGCTCGGGTGCGGGCAGCAGGTCGGTGCGGTAGGCATCGATCACCACGTCCTGCGACGCCGACAGGAACGCCACCGCCACCGCCATCAGCGCGAACGCCTGCGTGGCGCCGGTGGGCGATACGCCGGCCAGTGCGAACAGCGCTGCGGCGAGTGCGAGCTGAGTGGCCACCAGCCAGCCGCGACGCCGCCCGAGCCAGGGCAGGTCAAAGCGGTCCATCAGCGGCGCCCACAGGAACTTGAAGGTGTAGGGCAGGCCCACCAGCGACAGGAAGCCGATCGTCGCGACGTCGAGCCCTTCCATCGACAGCCACGCCTGCATCGCCTGGCCCGTCAGTGCGAGCGGCAAGCCCGACGCGAAGCCCAGCAGCGCCACCACGATCGCACGGTGCCAGGCCGCAGCGCGGCCCGGCGGGGCGGGCGGCTCAGCGGCGCTGGAGGGGAAGGCAGGCACCGGGCATTCTAGGCAGCCCTCCCGAGCGGTCCGCCGTCGCCTGGTGCGATGCGCCCATGTGGGCGCCGATCAGCGCGGCGGCGCCGTGCCGGCAGCCTCTGCCTGCTCGTGCTGCTTGTAGACCGATTGCGCCAACGCGAGGAGCCGCTCCTTGGGCAAGGCACCGACCAGCGCACAGCCGATGCCCGGCTCGACCCAGTAGAACAGGCCGAGATCACCCTGACGCACGTAGCGGAACGTCGTGGGCGCGTCGACATCGGGCTTGCGCAGGTAGACCGTCACGCGTTCCTTGGTCTGTGCGTTCTCGTACATGAGTTGCGCGCTCTTGCCGCCGGCATCGGGCAACAGGCGCCCACCCATCAGGTCGAAACCTTCGTCACGAAGGTCGAACAGCTTGACCGGCAGGTCGGTGCGTCGGGTGAGCCAGCGCGCCAGGTGCTCTTCCTGCGCGCGGACCTCGACCGGGTGGCGCGGTTCGGGTGTGAACACGCTGTGCGCATAGACGGCGCGCTGCACCCAGCCCGCAGGCGTGCCGGCCTGCGCTGTCACCAGCTGCCGGCCCTGCCACTGCCAGGTCAGCGCCGAGCCGGCCACGCCGCCCAGCACGAGCAGGCCGGCGACGGCGGCAGCGCGCAGCCAGGGACCTTCGCTGCGTTGACGCCGCACGGCGCTCAGCAGCCGTTCGGGCACCGGCTCGGTGAGCACGCCCTCCAGGCGCGCACGCAGTGCGTCGCGGTCGGCGGCCAGCAGGCGCAGCCGTGCGGCGGCCTCCGGTCGATCACGAAGGATGCTGTCGACACGCGAATGGTTGTCGACGTCGAGCTCGCCGTCGAGCCAGGCCGAAAGGTCGGTGTCCGTGAAATCAGGATGGTCAGTTTGGCTCATGTCAGTTCTGCCCGGCCAGGCCAAGGGCTGTCGACGTGCCCGACGGGGGCGACGTGTGCATGGAGCTTGGCGGCCGATTCATGTCAGACCACGCGGCGCAATCCGGGCCGGCCGGCCGCTCGCGAGCCGCTGCCGTCGAGCCAGGCCCGCAGGGCCGCGCGCGCGCGGCTCACGCGCGACATCACCGTGCCCTCCGGCACCTGCAAGACTTCGGCGGCTTCCGCGTAGCTCAGCTGTTCCACCGCCACCAGCATCATCGCGCTGCGTTGGTCGGGCGTCAGCCGCGCCAGTGCCGCCACCAGATCGATCTGCAGTCCCACATCGGGCTCGTGGCTGCGCTCCCGGTCCATGGCCTCGGTCAGACGTTCGGGCGCGATCACGTCGAGGTGGCGGTCGCGCCGCAGCGCATCGAGCCACGCGTTGTGCGCTATGGCCAGCAGCCACAGCACCAAGTCGCGCCGCGGGTCGAACTGGCGCCAGTGCACGAGCGCGCGCTCGAGCGCGCTCTGCACGATGTCGTCGGCCGCCGAGGTGTCGAACACCAGGGAACGCGCATAGCGGCGCAAGCGCGGAATCGCGCCGAGGAGTTGTTCGCGGAAGGCAGCGGGGGCGGTCATCGGATGCTCACACGGGATACGCGCGGCGGGCCCTGATTATTCCGGTCACGGCGGGAAGATGTCGCGCTTGCTGGCCCCAGACCTGGGGCGCAGATCGCTCAGGCGGCTGGCACGTCGACGAAGCGCCAGATGTCTCGCATGAACGGGTGGCGCCAGTAGTGCCGGGTTCCCGGCTGGACGAGGTCGAGCACGATGCGGTGGCCATGCACCTTGAACGGCATGTAGGCGACCAGCAGGTCCTTGGCCTGGCGCATCGCCGCCTCGCGCTCGGGGCCGTCGGGCAAGGCGAGCTGGCGCTCGAACAGGCGGTCGAAGGCAGGCAGCTTGAAGCGAGGGTCGTTCGCCTCGCTGGCGTTGGGACCGTAGGCGATGGCAAGGAACAAGCCACCGTCGGGCGAGGCAGCGCTCCAGGCGTAGCCCCACATCATCAGCGTGCCGGCACGGCTTCTCTTCAGCAGTTCGGGCCAGGTAGAGACTTCGAACTCGATCTTCAGTCCCACCGCATCCATGCTGCGCCTCCACACCTCGTTGGCGGTGCGCGACCGCTGGTCGCTCAGCGTGGCCATCTTCAAAACGAGCGGCGCGCCGCCGGGCTGCTCGCGCCAACCGTCGCCGTCGCGGTCGACATAGCCGTACAGGTCGAGCAGGGCCTTGGCGCGCGCCGCGTCGAAGTCGCTCATCTCGCTCTTGTAAGCGGGGTCGTAGCCCGAGGTGAACGGCGCGACCGTCGACTGCGCGGGGATCGCCAGCCCGCCGAGCACACGGCGGATGTAGGTGTCGCCGTCGAAGGCCAGGCCGATCGCGCGTCGCAGCGCCACCTTGTCCGGCGTGTAGCCACCCACCAGCGGGTGCTCCATGAAGAAGAAGCTCATCGTCATGTCCGGGCGCAGGCTCCTTTGCAGGCGCACGCCCTTGCGGCTGAGGAACGGCGCCAGCGCGCCGTTGGGCGCAGCGATCGAGGCATACGGCCCCGGCACCGCCAGCCAGGCGTACCCGCCGTTGAGGAAGGTCAGCCAGCGCGGCTGGTCCTCCTCGACGACATCGAGCACCACCTCGTCGACCAGCGGCAGCGACTTGCCGTGCAGCGACGCGGCGATCTCGCGCGCGAGCGGGTCGTCGGCCGGCGCGCCGCGATAGCTGCCGCCGCGCCACGAGGGCGAGCGCTCCAGCACGATGCGCGAGGCGCGGCGCCAGCCCTTCAGGCGGAACGCCCCGGTGCCCACCGGATGGGCGCCGATCTCGTCGCCATAGAACTCGACGACCTCGCGCGCCACCGCGCCGCTATACGACGGGTCGGCCAGCGTGTAGACGAAGCGCGGGTTCGACATGCCCAGCGTGACGCGAAAGGTGTAGCGATCCAGCACACGCGCACCGTCGACGGCCGTGTCGTAGTCGAACGGTTGGCGCGACTTGAGCGCGCGCTCGCGCAACTCGGCGAGGCCCGGCAGCTTGAGCGTCTCGAAGACGTAGAGATCGCTCGAGTTGTACTTGGGGTCGTAGAAGCGCTTGATCGCGTAGACGTAATCGGCCGCGGTCAGCTCGCGCGGCCGGCCCTTGAAGGCCGGGTCCGCGGCGAAGAAGATGCCCGGCGCGATGCGGATGGTGAACACCCTGCCGTCGCCCGAGATCTCCGGCAGCGCCGTCGCGGTGGCGGGCACCAGCCGTGCCGGCCGTGCGAGGTAGTCGTACGTCAACGGCGCTTCGAGGATGTGCGAGAGGATGGTCGAGGTGTTGAGGTCGCTGTTGGTTTGTGGCGGGTCGAGTGTGGTCTCGGGCGAAACCAGCGGCAGCCGAAGCACCTTGCGCGCGGGGTGTACCGACGGCTGCGCGACCGCGGCGGCCGGCAGCGCAGCGCCGACGGCCAACAGGTCGCGACGACGAAGGGTCACTTCCTCGGTTTCTTCGACAGATCGATGTCGACCATGTGATACCACTCCTGCCAGAACAGCGGCCGGCGGAAGCCGATCACCCACGGGTACCACATGTCGGTGGAGATGCGGTGCACCGTGTTCTTGTACGGTGCGTAGGCCACCGCGATCTCCTTGGCGCGGCGGAACAGCTCGAGCCGCTCGGGGCCGTCGGGCAGGACGTCCATCCGGTCGTAGATCGCATCGAGCTCGGCGTTCTTGAATCGCGCGAGGTTCTGGCCCCCCGCTTGCGGGCCATGGAAGCGTTGGAACGCACCCTGGCCGTCGGGATCGGCGGCCGAGCTCGCCAGGGACCAGACCTGCAGCTTGCCGGCGCGCGCGCTCTTCAACTGCTCGGCCCACTTGCCGACGTTGAAGGTGGTCTTGACGCCGATCGCGTCGAGGTTCTTCTTCCACAGTGTGTCGAACTCGCGATTGACCTGCTCGGGCTGCGTCGAGCGAACGATCACCAGCGGCTTGCCGTCGGGCAGTTCGCGCCAGCCGTCGCCGTCGCGGTCGATGTAGCCGTACATGTCGAGCAGGGCCTTGGCGCGCGCCGGGTCGTAATCGCTGTTCTCGCTCTTGAACGCCGGGTCGTAGCCGTACAGGTTGGGAGAGACCGGAGACTGCGCCGGGATCGCCTGGCCGCGCCGGATGGTGCGGATCTCGGCGGCCATGTCCTGCGCCAGGTTCAGTGCCCGGCGAAGCGCGATCTTGTCCGGCGTGTAGCCGCCGACCACCGGGTCCTCCATGTTGTAGTAGACGAGGCCGCTGTCGGAATTGACCTGACGCTTGGCCT
>JAOUIM010000138.1 GCA_029884035.1 Aquincola sp.
TCGATCGGCGCCCTGACTGGTGCCACCGCCTTGCTCGTGCTGGTTGCCTCTGCCCACGCCCAAAATGTCACCGGGGCCGGGGCCTCCTTCCCGGCTCCGCTGTACGCAAAATGGGCCGATGCCTACAACAAGGCGACCGGCGCGAAGATCAACTATCAGTCCGTGGGCTCATCGGCCGGCATACGCCAGATCCGCGGCAAGACCGTCGACTTCGGTGCTTCCGATGCACCGTTGACAGACGAAGAACTGGCCAAGGACGGATTGATCCAGTTCCCGACCGTAATGGGCGGTGTGGTGCCAGTCGTCAACATCAGGGGCATCTCGGCCGGCCAATTGAAGCTGACGGGCCAGGCGCTGGGCGATATCTATCTCGGCAAGATCACCAAGTGGAACGATCCCGCGCTCGCCACACTGAATCCGGGCGTCGCCCTGCCCGATGCCGCCATCGCCGTCGTGCGGCGAGCCGACGGTTCGGGAACGACCTTCATCTACACGAACTACCTGTCGAAGGCCAACGCAGTGTGGAAGTCACAGGTCGGCGAGGGCGCAGCCGTCAACTGGCCCACCGGCGCGGGCGGCAAGGGCAACGAGGGCGTGGCCGCATTCGTCCAGCGCTTGCCCAACTCGATCGGCTACGTCGAGTATTCGTACGCCAAGGCGAACAAGATGTCGCACACGATGTTGCGCAACCAGGCCGGCCACTACGTGAATCCGGACGACTCCACGTTCAAGGCCGCCGCGGCCGGCGCGGCCTGGGACAAGAGCTTCTACCAGATCCTGACGGACCAGGCCGGCAAGGAGGCTTGGCCCATCACCGGCGCGACCTTCATCCTGATGCACAAGGCACAGGACAAGCCCGCACAGGCGGCCGCGTCACTCAAGTTCTTCGATTGGGCTTTCGGCAACGGTGACAACATGGCCGCGGACCTTGACTACGTTCCGATGCCCGACTCTGTGAAAGCGCTCGTGCGCCGCGCGTGGGGCGAGGTGAAGGACGGCACCGGCAAGACCATCGCTCTGAAGTGAGCTCGGGGGCCGTCGGATCCTGGAGGCACGTACGTGGCCCTTACACTTTCGGCCCCTGCCGTCGATCCCGACAAGTCCGTGCCGTCTTCCGTCCCGGGCGGCACCTCGCCGCCGCGCCAGCGCCGTGTCCCCTGGGCCGATGCGGCGTTCTCATCGCTCGCCCATGCTGCAGCGTGGCTCACGTTAGCGCTCCTGCTGGGCATCATCCTTTCGCTTGTCGCAGGGGCATGGCCGGCAATCCAGGAGTACGGGCTGTCGTTCCTCTGGCGCAGCGAGTGGAACCCGGTCGAGGACCGGTACGGTGGCCTGGTGATGATCTACGGCACCTTGGCCACGTCGACCATCGCATTGATCATTGCGGTGCCGGTGAGCTTCGGCATTGCCTTGTTCCTGACCGAGTTGTCCCCGGGATGGCTGCGCCGCCCGCTGGGGGTGGCCATCGAACTGCTGGCCGCCGTGCCGTCGATCGTGTACGGCATGTGGGGCCTGCTGGTGTTCGGGCCGATCCTCGCGCGATTCGTGCAGCAGCCGCTGCAGTCCTGGTTGGGCCATGTGCCGGTCGTCGGATCGCTGGTCACGGGTGCGCCGGTGGGGATCGGCATCCTGTCGGCCGGCATCATCCTCGCGATCATGGTCATCCCCTTCATCGCGTCGGTGATGCGCGACGTGTTCGAGACCACGCCGGCGATGCTCAAGGAGTCGGCCTACGGCCTGGGATCGACGACCTGGGAAGTCGTTTGGAGGGTGGTGCTGCCGTACACGAAGACCGGCGTCGTCGGCGCGACCATGCTGGGCCTGGGGCGAGCATTGGGTGAGACGATGGCCGTCACGTTCGTGATCGGCAACATGAACCAGCTCGACTCCCTGTCGCTATTCGAGGCGGCCAACAGCATCACATCGGCGCTGGCCAACGAATTCGCCGAGGCCAGCCCGGGCTTGCACCAGGCCTCGTTGATCTATCTGGGCCTGGTGCTGTTCTTCATCACGTTCGTGGTGCTCGCCTGTTCCAAGCTCCTGCTGTCGCGCCTGAAGCTCAACGAAGGCAAACGAACATGAACATCGGCACGCTCGACGCGGGCCGGATGGCCAAGCACAACCGCCGCAAGCGCACGAACGCGATTGCGCTCGCACTGTCGCTGGCGGCAATGTCCTTCGGCCTGTTCTGGCTGGCGTGGATCCTCTTCGAGACCATCCGCCTGGGCTTTGGCGGGCTGGCGCTGTCGGTCTTCACCCAGAGTACCCCGCCGCCGCAGGCGGAAACCGGCGGTCTGGCCAACGCGATCGTGGGCTCGGGCATCATGGTAGCGATGGCCACGGCGATCGGTACGCCGGTCGGCGTGATGGCCGGGGTGTACCTGGCCGAATACGGCCAGCGCACCGTGCTTGGGCGCCTGACGCAGTTCATCAACGACATCCTGCTGTCGGCGCCGTCGATCGTGATCGGGCTGTTCATTTATTCGGTCATCGTTGCGCGTTTCAGGACCTTCTCGGGCTGGGCTGGCGTTCTGGCGCTGTCGCTGATCGTGATTCCGGTGGTGATTCGCACTACCGAGAACATGCTCATCCTGATTCCCAACTCGTTGCGCGAAGCCGCCTATGCGCTCGGCACGCCCAAGTGGAAGGTGATCTTGTCGATCACGTTGAAGGCTGCCCGCGCCGGCGTCATCACCGGCGTGATGCTCGCGCTCGCACGCATCGCGGGCGAAACCGCGCCGCTACTCTTCACTGCGTTGTCCAATCAGTTCTTCAGCACGAACCTGGGCGAACCGATGGCGAGCCTGCCAGTGACGATCTTCAAGTTCGCGATGAGCCCTTACGAGAACTGGCGCGACCTGGCGTGGGCGGGCGTTTTCATCATCACGCTCGGTGTTCTGGCCTTGAACATCCTGGCGCGCGTGCTCTTCCGCAACAAGCATTGACCACGAGTACGAATCCATGGACATGAGAGTAGAGACCCCGTACGGCGAGCGTGTGAAGCTGGCCATGCGCGACCTCAACTTCTTCTACGGCAGCTTCCATGCACTGAAGCACATCGATCTCGTGATTCCGGATCGCAAGGTGACCGCGTTCATCGGCCCGTCGGGTTGTGGCAAGAGCACGCTGCTTCGTGTCTTCAATCGAATGTTCGAGCTGTACCCCGAGCAGCGTGCCGAGGGCAGCGTCACGCTCGATGGCCAGGACATCCTGGACCGCAAGCTCGACGTATCGCTGATCCGCGCCAAGATCGGCATGGTGTTCCAGAAACCCACGCCCTTTCCGATGTCGATCTACGACAACATTGCATTCGGGGTGCGCCTGTTCGAGACACTGCCGCGTGTCGAGATGGACGAACGCGTCGAATGGGCTCTGAAGAAAGCTGCGCTGTGGGGCGAGGTCAAGGACAAGCTGGGGCAGAGCGGCGCGAGCTTGTCGGGCGGCCAGCAGCAGCGGCTGTGCATCGCGCGCGGTATCGCAATCAAGCCCGAGGTGCTGCTGCTCGACGAGCCCTGTTCCGCGCTCGACCCGATCTCCACCGGGAAGATCGAGGAACTGATTCACGAACTGAAGACCGACTACACCGTGGTCATCGTCACCCACAACATGCAGCAGGCGGCGAGGGTGTCAGACTACACGGCCTACATGTACCTGGGCGACCTGATCGAATTCGGGCCGACCTCGGAGCTGTTCATGAAGCCGAAGAAGAAGGAGACCGAGGACTACATCACCGGTCGCTTCGGCTGAGAGTCAGGGGTTCGCACATGGCAGACAAGCATTTATCCACGCAGTTCGACACCGAGCTGGCGGGCATCTCCAATCGCGTGCTCGAGATGGGCGGCGTGGTCGAAGCCCAGGTGGCGCAGTCGATCTACGCGCTGTCGAATTTCAGCGGCGAGACGGCGACGCAGGTCCTGCAGACAGAGGAGCGCGTCAATCAGATGGAAGTCGAGATCGACCGCGATCTGTCTGCCATCATTGCGCGGCGCCAGCCAACGGCGCGCGATCTTCGCCTGCTCATCGCGATCAGCAAGGCGATTGCGAATCTCGAACGTGTCGGCGACGAGGCGGCGCGCATCGCGCGCACGGTGCAGCGGCTGATCAACACGGGTGTCCCCAGCCGCCTGCGCCTGCCGGTCGCCGATCTCAACTTCGAGGTCGACCTCGCAGTGTCTCAACTGCGCAAGGCGCTCGACGCCTTCGCGCGCCTGGACACGGCGCAGGCAGTGTCGGTGCTCAAGGCCGACGACCAGATCGATCGGGAGTTCGACGGCCTGCTGCGCAAGCTGATCACCTACATGATGGAAGATCCACGCACGATCTCCGCGTCGATCGATCTCGTGTTCGTGGCCAAGGCGATCGAGCGCGTGGGTGACCACGCCAAGAATCTTGCCGAGGCTGTGATCTATGTCGTCAAGGGTGCCGATGTCAGGCACTTCGCGATGTCCGATGTCGAGGACGCGGTGCGATGACCCGGATCCTGGTCGTCGAGGACGAGCCGGCGATCGCCGAGCTTGCGGCGATCAACCTGCGTCACGCGGGCTACGAGGTCTTGATCGCCCCCGATGCCGAAGCAGCGCAGGGCGCCGTCGATCGTGTATTGCCGGACCTAGTGCTGCTCGACTGGATGCTGCCCGGGCGGTCAGGTCTTTCACTGGCGCGGGCATGGCGTGGCGAGCCGCGCACGAAGCCGCTGCCCATCATCATGCTCACCGCCCGCGCGGAAGAGGCCGACAAGCTCGCCGGCCTCGACAGTGGCGCCGATGACTACGTCACCAAGCCATTTTCGCCGAAGGAACTGCTGGCCCGCATTCGTGCCGTGCTGCGGCGGCGCGCGCCGCAGGCGCTCGACGAGGTCGTGCACGTCGGCGGCTTGACGCTCGATCCGGCGACGCACCGCGTCACGGCGTTGGTCGACGGCCATGCGCGGGAAGCCCGGCTCGGGCCTACCGAATTCCGCCTGTTGCGCTTCCTGATGACCCATCCCGAGCGCGTGCACAGTCGTGATCAGCTGCTCGACCGCGTCTGGGGCGACCACGTCTTCATCGAGGAGCGCACGGTTGACGTTCACATCAAGCGCCTGCGTGAGGCCCTGACACCGCTGCGGTGTGACGCGCTCGTCCAGACCGTTCGAGGGGCCGGTTATCGGCTCGCCGAGGCCGTCCGCGCGAGCACATGAATCCGCTCCTCGGACGCGCTCAGACCG
This sequence comes from Aquincola sp., assembly GCA_029884035.1. GTDB lineage: Bacteria > Pseudomonadota > Gammaproteobacteria > Burkholderiales > Burkholderiaceae_C > CADEEN01. The sequence continues at coordinate 5,207 of JAOUIM010000138.1, forward strand.
CGTTCTTCGCGCTGTTAGCGGGCGGGCTCCTGGGGGGATGGGTCGGCAACATGGTGCGCTGGCCGATCATCGGCACCATCGCCGGAGCGCTGTGCGGCGCGGGCGCCGCGTTCGCGTTCGACTCGCTGCGTGCTGCACGCCTGCTCGAGTGGCTGCGCGGGTCCCAGGAGTCGGCCGCTCCGCGCGACACCGGCTTCTGGGGTGAAATGGGATACCGCATCGAGCGCGCACTGCGTCTTCGAGATGTCCGCATTGCACGGGAACACGCGCGACTGCAGCAGTTCCTGTTGGGCATCGACGCGTCGCCCAACGGCGTGCTTCTCCTCGATGAGCGAGGGCAGATCGAATGGTGCAACGCTCGAGCGGCTGATCACTTCGGCCTCGACCCGGTGCGCGATCGCGCGCAACGCGTGACCAACCTGATCCGTGCGCCGACGTTCGTGCACTATCTCCAAGGGGGCCTGTTCGATGCGCCGATCGAGTTCGCCAGTGGGGCCGGGCGCCCGATGCTGTCGGTCCATGTGCAGCCCTACGGCGAGGGGATGAAGCTGGTGCTGTCGCAGGACATCACCGAGCGCGAACGCACGGACGCGATGCGGCGCGACTTCGTGGCCAACGTGTCGCACGAGATCCGCACGCCGCTCACGGTGCTTGCCGGCTTTGTCGACACGCTGGCCTCGGTGCCGTTGTCCACCGCCGAGCAACCGCGCGTGTTGTCGCTGATGCGCGAGCAGACCGATCGCATCCAATCGCTGGTCGATGATCTGCTGACGCTCGCACAGCTCGAAGGCAGTCCGCGCCCGGAGCCGGACCGCTGGATCACGTTGGATGCGAGCCTCGCGCGCGTGGTGGCCGATGCGCGTTTGCTGTCTGCCGATCGACATCGCATTTCGGTCGACGCTGTTCCGGGTAGCGAGGTGGCCGGCGTCGAGACCGAGCTGGTCAGTGCGATGGCCAACCTGCTGGGTAACGCGGTGCGCTATACGCCCGACGAGGGCCGGATCGACGTTCGCTGGCACGTGCGGGAAACAGACGGGTGCGGTGTGTTCGAAGTACGCGACAGCGGCATCGGCATTGCACGCGAGCACTTGCCGCGCCTGACCGAACGCTTCTACCGCGTCGACGGCAGCCGCTCCAGACAGACGGGCGGTACCGGATTGGGCCTGGCCATCGTCAAGCATGTCGCGCAGCGCCATGGCGGCGAGTTGGAGATGGAGAGCGAGCCAGGCAAGGGCTCGCGGTTTCGCCTCGTCTTGCCCGCGGCCCGGGTGCGCATGGCGCCGAGAACGGCGTCCACGCACGCGTGACACGAATCAGGGTGTGCGGCGCAGCACGAGCGTGAACTCGTCGCGGTCGGTCGGCCGTCGCACGCGAGCGACGAGTTCCCAGCCGTCAGGTGCGTTCGTCGCCTGGCCCCGTTGCTCTTGGCGCAATTGAATGGCGCAGAGGCGCTGGCCGGTGCCGTCCACCGGCCAGCGCCCATACTGCTCGAGCGCGGCCAGCGCGCTGCGCGGATAGTTGGTCGCGGACACGCAGGCTCCTGACGGCACGTGCGGCGCAACTTGCGTCACCCATGGCCTATTGCTGCGTGCGTAGTCGAGCAGTGGCAGCCACAGCGTCATCAGCAGCAACCAGGCGAGCGCAACTCCGCCGGCAGGCAATACGAGGCTTTTCCATAGCGCCCGCTGATGACGCCCGGTGCGCCAGCGCACCAGAGCCAGCCAGGCCAGCGTAGCAGTCACCGCAACGAGGAAAGGCAGCAACGAAAAGGAGGCTTCGAAGCCGGGAGCGAGCTTGGCCACATTGGCGGCTGGCTTGGCCGGCGTGCCGGTGATCATTGCGGCGTAGATGACCCAGACCGCGATGCCGGACAAGCTGAACGCAAACACCGAGAACCAGTCGAGGGCCGCCGTCGTGCTGCGCTTCAGCGTGGGCAGCGCAAACGCCGCGAGCACTGCGAAAGCGGGAAGGCCGATCATCAGCGCGCGGTCGTTGCCTCCGCCGGTGACGCTGGCTGCCAATGAAACCGTGGCCAGCGCCAGCGGCACCGACAGATGCCGACGCGTCAGGTGGCCACGCCAGCGCCACATCGTCCACAGCGCCAGGAGCCACGCCGGCCAAAGGAACCACACCAGAAGGCGCGCCAGTTGCAGCGCCTGCGCGCCATCGGGCGTGAACCCGACACGCCAGGCCCAGGTCCCCAGCATCCAGGCAAGGGCGCTGGCCAGCAGCGTGGCGCATCCGATGTAGGGCGCGAACGCGCGCCCTTCGTCGTACCGCGAGCGCAGCGCGACCACGCTGCCGGCCATGCCGAACATCAGCGCGATCGTCGGAGCACCACAGGCCGCCAGCAGCGGCAGCGCCGTGACGATGCCCAGTCGCGCGCGCCAGCGCCTGAAGGGTGCCGCGGCGAGGGCCCAGAGGCCCAGCGCCGCGGCGAACAGCTGTGCGAGTTCGGGCGTTGTTTCGTGTCCGAGTTGCAGCAGGCCGAGCGTGGCGATCAGGGCCAGCAGGGCGCCATCCGCCACCGCTCGGGCATAACCCACGACATCGGCCTCGCCACCGAACGCAAAGGGCACGGGTTGCGCAGCTTCCGTGCGTGCAAGGTGGAACGTGGCATACCAACACAGGACCAGCACCAGCGCCAGCAGCAGGCCAAACGGCAATCGGGCCGCCAGCGGTGCGTCGACCCATGGAGACAGCATCGCGATGCTGGCGGCGCCGAGCCAGTGTGGCAGCAGCGCCGTCTCCAGTGGCAGGCCGCCCAGCATCGGGGAGGACCAGGCGGTACGCCCCTCGGCGATCGCCAGCATGTAGCCGAACGCGGCCTGGTCGGCGTTGCGCCACGGGTCTCGCCCGAAGATGCCGGGCAACACGTAGGCCGCACAGAAGAAAAGGAGCGCCGCCCGCGGCAGCCGCTGTACCGCGGCCTGCGCAACCAGGGCGGGCGAGGGGGTTACGTGATTCACGGCCGCATCATGCCGCCAAGCATCGTGCGAAACAAAAAGGGCAGCCTGAGCTGCCCTTGTCTGGCGTCGGCGCCGGCCGGATCACTTCTTGATGCCGACCTTGAACTTGTTGCGGAACTTCTCGACGCGGCCCCCCAGGTTGTCCACGCTCTTCTGCGTGCCGGTGTAGAACGGGTGCGACTCGCTGGAGGTTTCCATCTTGAATAGCGGCAGTTCGCGGCCATCATCCAGCTTGATCATGTCCTTGGTCTGCACCGTCGAACGCGTCACGAACTGGAACCCGTTGGACAGGTCCTGGAACACGACATCGCGGTAAGCGGGGTGGATGCCTTCTTTCATGGGAAAACCTCTTCAGGGGTTGCGGAAGCCACGCCTAGCCTTTCCAGGGCGCACTTTCCGGGGAAAACCAAAGCGTAATTATAGATGCCGTGATGTCGGGCCGGTTCCGCGCGCCCCGA
>JAOUIM010000536.1 GCA_029884035.1 Aquincola sp.
TGCCGGAACTGGACAACCTGCGTGCTGCCTACGCGTGGGCCACGGGCGATGCCGGCGATGTCCAGATCGCGATCGCGCTCGCGGCGCGCGCCGGTGCGTTGATCGACTACGCAATCGAGTTTTCGAGCTGGCTGCCGCCGCTGCAGCAGCAGGTCGAGCACGGTGCCGTCGATGACGCCACCGCCGCGAGGTACTGGCGGGCGATCACGGCCGGGAACATGGTCGGCCACGTGCCAAGTGCCCTGCAGATCGAGGCGGCGTCCCGCGCCCGAACGCTCTACCTGGCGATGGGCCAGCCGCGCCGCGTCTTCTCGTGCCTGATCCAGCTCGCGCGGCATCACAGTGCTCAGCAACGCGACGGCGAGGCACAGGCCGCGATGGACGAGGCCCGCAGCCTGATTCAGCCCGACTGGCCGGCAGAGTTCCGCATTCACATGCTTCGCAGGGACGCCTGGCTTGCGCGCGTGCAAGGACGGATCGCGGAATCGCTCACGCTGTTCCGTGAAGCGCATCGCGCCAGTGTCGCGACGGGCGACTGGCGGCTCGAGGTCATCGACGGATCCAACGTCGTCGACGCGCTGTGGAACGCGGGGGCCATCGACGAGGCGGCGCAGATGGTCGGCGCATTGGTCGACGAACTGCGCAGGCGGCCGGCTGCGGACTCGGAGATGGCCGTCACGTTCGCGAACCTGATCGGTATCCTCAGCGAGTTGGGCCGGATCGACGAGGCATCGGCCGCGGCACGCGACGCCCTGCCCGTCATGCGCCGGTCGCAGACCTATTTCCCGGAGGAGTGGGTCCACCTGTTCTGGCGCCGCGGACAATTCGAAACGGCCGTGCGCTTGCTGGGGTACTGTGACGCCGAGGTTCATCGCACCGGCGTGCCGTTCCAGGTCAACGAGGCACGATTGATCGCTCAAGCGCGCACGGCACTCGAGGCACAGCTTTCGCCGGGCGCGTTGGCCACTGCCCATGCGGCAGGCGCAGCGCTCAGCAAGGCCGAGGTGCTCGCGCTGATCAGCGCAGCGATCGAGAACGCCAGCGGGGAGCCCGGTCGATGACCTCGGCTGCAGAGCATTTCCCTGCGTTCGGTGCGGGGTGACGGGAGCTCGGTACAGTCGGTGATCCGACATGCAGCACGATTGCGACCCGTTGTTCACCGACCTGTGCGCGCACGAGGCGGCGCTGCATCGACCTGCCGTGCGCGCCGACCGTGCGCGCATGAACGCACTCCTGCACGCCGATTTCGTTGAGTTCGGCCGTTCGGGTCAGGTCTGGACGCGCCAGGCGACGCTCGACGAGTTCGGCGGGACGCAGGCGACTGCCGATGGTCCGACGATCCACGCACAGGACTTCGCGCTGCATCGCGTGGCTGACGACGTGGTGTTGTTGACGTATCGAAGCGCGCATGTCGATGCCGATGGACGGCGTCACCGCTGGAGCCTGCGCAGCTCGGTCTGGCAGCGGGTGCCCGACGGGTGGCGGCTGCGCTTCCACCAGGGCACGCCCACCGAGGCGCCGCAGGAACCCTCATGACGCCGCAACCCCCGCTGCCCGGCCGGCGCGACCAGATCCAGGCCTTCTGGCTCGACTACCAGAAGGCGTGCAATGTGCAGGTGGAAGGTTTCTCGGCCACCGCGTTCGGTCACACCCGTTCGGTGGCCGACGAACTGGCGACACTGGTGGCGAGCGGCGACAAGCGGGCGCACGCCACCCTCGAGCGCGACTTCGAGGTCGAGGGCGACGAGCTGCCGCGGCCCGGTGAACATGTCGTGATCCTCGACGGCAGTGGTGCACCGCGTGCGGTCGTGCGCACGCGCCATGTCGAGCGGCGCTACTTCAACGAGGTCGACGACGAGTTCGCCTTCGAATGCGGCGAGGGCGATCGCACGCTGGCGTGGTGGCTGGTCGCCTACCGGCAGGATTTCGCCGAGCGCGCCGAGCGCGAAGGCTTCCAGGTCGGCGAGCGCGCGGTGCTGATCCTCGAGTACTTCGACCTCGTCTGGCCGCAGTGACGCCGATATCAGGGTGAGCGCCAATGGCCGCGCGGCATGGCGTTGACACACTGCGTGCTCCGTCCCTGGAGCACTCCGCATGAAGCTCGTTCGCATCGCCGTGGTCGTCGCGCTCGCCGCCAGCAGCAGCGCGTTTGCACAGTCCTTCGTCTGCCCCGAGAAGAACCTCAACTACTGGCAGCCGTTCCCGCCGGG
>JAOUIM010000537.1 GCA_029884035.1 Aquincola sp.
ATCACGGTCGCGCCGACCGCCGGGCCGGCCCAGTGGCGCGTGCCGCCGAGCACGCTCATCAGCACCACCGTCAGCGGCACGGTGATCGAGAACACCTCGCTGGTCGTGACGTAGGAGATGAACAGCGCGTGAATGCCGCCGGCCACGCCGGCCAATGCACACGACAGCGCGAGCGCGACCAGCTTGTAGCGGTAGGTCGGCACGCCCATCACCTCGGCGGCGTCCTCGTCGTCGTGGATCGCGAACAGGCCGGCACCGAGCTTGGACACCGAGATGCCCCAGGCCACCAGCAGCGTCAGCGCGGCCGCGGCCAGCGCGAGCAGGTAGAAGGTCGACGACGCCGTCGGCCCGATCTTGGGCACGGCCACAGCGGCCAGCGACACACCGTTGCCGCCGTCGATCGGCGTGTTGACGATCACCGTGCCGAGCACGAAGGTCACCGCCAGCGTGAGCAGTGCGAAGACTTCGCCTCGGATGCCCTTGACGCGGAACACGATCGCGCCGACCCCCACACCGAGCACGCAGGCGACCGCCGCGGCTGCCGGCAAGGTCCACAGAAAAGGCCACTCGAATCGCGACATCAGCGTGGCACTGGTGTAGATCCCCGCGCCGAAGAACGCGCCGTGGCCGAACGAGAAGTAGCCGGTGTAGCCCGACAGGATGTTCCACGAAGTTGCCAGCACGATCCAGTGCAGGATCAGGTACAGCAGCGAGTCGTAGAACGCCGGCAGGCCGAGCTTCGGCACGAAGGCCAGTGCGAGCGCGGCGGCGACGATGGCCACCGGCGTGCGCGATCCTTCCAAGCGGACGCTGCGGAGCGGGCTTTGCCCGGCCGCTGGCGGCGCCCCCCTGGGGGGGAGCGCCGCAGGCGCTACGGGGGGGGACACATTCATGCCGCTCTCCCCGGGCGGATGAGCAGGATCGCGATCAACAGCGTGAACGACACCAGCGGCGCCCAAGATGGCGCGGTCACTGCCATCGTGACGGCCTCGGACACCCCGATCACGATGCCGGCCACCAGCGGCGCCAGCGCGCGCCCCAGCCCACCAAGCATGACAGCCGCGAACACCACGCCGATCCACGCGTAGATTTGCGACGGCGCCAGCGTGAAGCCCAGCGCCAGGCACACGCCGGCCACCGAGGCCAGCGCCGAGCATGTGCCGGCCAGCAGCAGCGCATTGCGCTGTTGGTGGACGCCGAACGCGGCAGCGATCGGCGCGTCCTCGGCCGAGGCGCGCAGCGCCTTGCCCAGGTCTGAGTAGCGCAGCACCGACCAGACGCCGAAAGACAGGCCCGCCGCCAGCGCGAGGGTGATCAGTTCGGGCAACGGCACATACAGCCCCGCGAACTTGAAGCTGTGCTCTGCGTAGCTCGACTCGAGCTTGCGGAAGTCCGCGGTCCAGATCGACTGGATGATCGCCTCGACAATGCCCGTCAACCCGAACGTGACCAGCAGCGAGTTGAACGGCGTGATCTGGAAGCGCGCCATCGCCCAATGAAGCGCCGCCCCGATGGCGAAGAACAGCGGCACGATCACCACCAGCGTGAGCAATGGATCCATGCCCATCGTCGCCATCTGGTAGCAAAGGTAGGCGGCGAGGAAGGCGAACGCGAAGTGCGCCAGGTTGATCAGGCGCAGCAGCCCCCACGACAGGCTCAGGCCGAGCCCGATCAGGCCATAGAGGGCGCCGACGAACATGCCCGAAAGAATGCTCTGCGCCAGCAGCGTGATGCTGGGCATGGTGAATCCCGACATCGAGTCGCCCCCTGCGCCGCGCTTGCCTCCCTTCCGCCTCAGTTGGCCCGCAGCGTGGCGCCCGGCGCGGCGTAGTTCTTCGGCCACACCACTTTCCAGTGCCCGTCCTGCACCTGCTTGACGCGCATCAGGTCGTCGCCGTACTGGCCCGTGCCGTCAAAGCGCAGCCGGCCCTGGATGGTTTCCACGCGGTTGGCCTTGAGCCAGGTGCCGATGGCCTTGTCGTCCAGACTCTTGGTCGCGAGCACGCCGGCTTCGAGGATCTGCCACGCCGTGTAGCTGGCCGCAGCCTGCACCTCCACCGAGATGTCGGGCAGGTTGGCCGCCTTGGCGCGCTCGTGGTACAGGTTGATGAACTCCGTTGCGCCGGCCGCGTTGGTGAACGGCGGGTGTTCCTCGAAGAGCGTCACCGAGAGCGCGTTCGTGGCCTCGGGCAGCGTGACCAGCGGCCCC
>JAOUIM010000538.1 GCA_029884035.1 Aquincola sp.
GACTGCGACCGCCCCGCCAACCGCGAGCATCGACATCGCGAGGAAGTGGGCGAACAGCGCCCACCAGTCGGCGCTGCTCACGGCGCACGCCCCAGGCGAAGCCAGCCGATCGCGACCATCGCGCCGCCCAGCCCCAGCACCGCCCAGGCCATCGGCACGCGCAGGAATCCGACGATGCCCCAGGTGGCGAGCGCGGCGCCGGCGCACAGCGCGATCGGCAGCGGGTTCTTCCGCAGCGTCGGCGCCAGCTTGACGCCCATCGCGAAGATCAGCCCGGCGGCCACCGCGCCCATGCCGCGGATCGCACCGGCGGCCACCGGCTCGGTGCCGAAGCGCGCATAGAGCATCGCCAGCGCCAGCACGATCGCCAGCGGCGCGAGCAGCAGGCCGGCGAGCGCGGCCATCGCGCCGCGCCAGCCGAAGAAGCGGTCACCGATCATCAGCGCCATGTTGACGATGTTCGGGCCCGGCAGCACCTGCCCGACCGACAGCGTCTCGAGGAATTGCTCGTGCGTCAGCCAGCGGCGCTTGTCGACCAGTTCGTGCTGTGCCACCGGCAGCACGCCGCCAAATCCCTTCAGCGCGAGCGCGTTGAACGCCACGAGCACTTCGTGTGGCGCGCGCGGGCTGGGCGGCGACTCCGCATCGCTGATGCATGCGCCGCCTCCGGGCTCATCGGCCGCGCCGGGCGCACCGGCACTCACCGCTGCACCTTGAGCGCTTCCGGATTGACGATGTTCGTCGGGTTCTGGTTGATGAAATTCACCACGTTGTCGAACGCCGTGCCGAAGTACAACTCGTAGCTGTCCTGCTCGACGTAGCCGATGTGCGGCGTGCACACCGCGTTCTCCAGCCGCAGCAGCGGGTGGCCTTGCAGGATCGGCTCGCTCTCGAAGACGTCCACCGCGGCCATGCCCGGCCGGGTGCGGTTGAGCGCAGACACGAGCGCGTTCTCGACCACCAGTTCGGCGCGCGACGTGTTGACGAACAGCGCGGTGGATTTCATGCGCATCAGGTCTTCGAGCGTGACCAGGCCGCGCGTCGACGGTGTCAGGCGCAGGTGAAGCGACAGCACGTCGCAGACCTCGAAAAAGCTCTCGCGGTTCGGGGCCGGTAGGTAGCCGTCGGCGAGCGCCTTCTCGCGCGAGGCCTCGCTGCCCCAGACCGTGACCTTCATGCCGAAAGCCTTGCCGTAGCCGGCCACGCGCCGTCCGATGCGGCCATAGCCCCAGATGCCCAGGGTCTTGCCCTCGAGCTTCATGCCGATGCCGAAGTTCGGCGGCATCGCCGCGGACTTGAGCCCGGCCTGCTGCCAGGCGCCGTGCTTGAGGTTGCCCACGTACTGCGGCACGCGCCGCATCGCCGCCATGATCAGCGCCCAGGTCAGCTCCGCCGGTGCGACCGGATCGCCCGCGCCCTCGGCCACCGCGATGCCCAGCCGGGTGCAGGCGTCGAGGTCGATATGCGGGCCGATGCGCCCGGTCTGAGAGATCAGCTTGAGCTTGGGCAGTTTCTCGAGCAGTTGGCGCGGGAAAGAGGTGCGCTCGCGGATCAGCACCAGCACATCGGCATCGCGTAACCGCACCGAGAGCTGGCCGATGCCCTTGACCGTGTTGGTGAACACCTTCGCGCTGAGGTGCTCGAGCTTGGACGCGCACTTGAGCTTGCGCACCGCGTCCTGGTAGTCGTCGAGGATGATGATGTTCATGGAGGTGCCGGGGCCGCCGCCCCGGTCAGCGCGATTCTGCCTCGCCCGCTACGATCCCCGCACCCTAACAGGAGACCACCCGATGCCGATCTCGATGCACACGGCCAGCGCGCCGGTTTTCGTGCGCATGTTCACCAACCTGCTCGTCTGGCTCGACAAGGCCGAGGCGCACGCGACGGCACGCAAGTTCGACAGCGCCAATTACCTGAGCCTGCGCCTGGCGCCCGACATGCTGCCCTTCACGCGGCAGATCCAGATCGCGAGCGACGCGGCCAAGGCCTGCATGGCGCGCCTGGCCGGCATCGACGTGCCCTCGTGGGAGGACAAGGAGGCCAACTTCGCCGACCTTCGCGCACGGGTGCACAAGACGATCGACTACGTCGGCGCTTTTTCGGCCACGCAGATCGACGGCAGCGAGGGCCGCAAGATCACGATCCCGCGCCGCGCCGGCGATCCGCTGCAGATGGACGGCGAGACGTTCCTGAAGCACTACG
>JAOUIM010000139.1 GCA_029884035.1 Aquincola sp.
GCTGAACAGGGGATCGAGGCGGCCGCGGGGCCGATAGGCCGAGACCTTGCGCGCGATCGCAGCGATGTGTTCGGGCGTCGTGCCGCAGCAGCCGCCAGCGATATTGAGGAATCCGCTCTTCGCGAAATCCTCCATCAGCGCGGCGGTCACCTCGGGCGTCTCGTCGAAACCGGTCTCGCTCATCGGGTTGGGCAGCCCCGCATTGGGATAGCAGGAAATGAACGTGTCGGCCGCGACCTTGCCGAGCTCCGCGAGGTACGGACGCATCAGCGCCGCGCCGAGCGCGCAGTTCAGGCCGACCGCGAGCGGGCGGGCATGGCGCACCGAATGCCAGAACGCAGCGACCGTCTGACCCGAGAGGATGCGACCCGACGCATCGGTGACGGTGCCCGACACGATGACCGGAAGTCGCTCGCCGGTGGCCTCCATCAGCTCGTCGAGCGCGAAGATCGCCGCCTTGGCGTTGAGGGTGTCGAAGATCGTCTCGAGCAGGAACAGGTCGCATCCGCCTTCGAGCAGGCCGTCGGCCTGCTCGCGGTAAGCCGCGCGCAGCTGCTCGAAGCTGACGTTGCGCGCGCCGGGGTCGTTGACGTCGGGGCTGATGCTCGCGGTGCGCGGCGTGGGGCCCAGCGCGCCGGCGACGAATCGAGGCTTGTCCGGCGTGCTCGCCGCGACCGCCGCCTGCTTGGCAATGCGCGCGGCGGCCACGTTCATCTCGCGTGCCAGATGCGCCAGGCCGTAGTCCTCCTGCGCGATCGAGGTGGCCCCGAACGTGTTCGTCTCGATGATGTCGGCGCCCGCCGCGAGGTAGGCATCATGGATCTTTCGCAGCACGTCCGGGCGCGTGAACTGCAGCAGCTCGTTGTTGCCCTTCAGGTCCTTCGGATGGCCCTTGAAGCGCTCGCCACGAAAGTCGGACTCGCCAAGCCGGTAGCGCTGGATCATCGTGCCCATCGCGCCGTCGATGATGACGATGCGCTGCGCCAGCAGCGCCGGCAGTGCGGCGGCACGCGTATAGGGACTGTCGGGCTTCATGCGTGCATTGTAGAAGTCGGCCCCGCGGGCTATTGCAGTGTGGGCGGCTGCGGCCTGGGCGCCGGTGCGTCGGCCTCCAGGGGCTGCGTGTCGAGGAAACTGCGCGTCGTGGCTTCACCCGACGCCCACAGCGCGAGGCGCTCGGCCTCCATCGGCCGGGCGAACAGGTAACCCTGGAATTCATCGCAACCCAGCGACGCCAGGATCTGGCATTGACGCTCGTGTTCCACACCCTCGGCCACGACACGCAGGCCGAGCGCGTGCGCGAGCCGGATCACCGCGTCGACCACGGCCATGGCATCGCTCGACACCCCCAGGTCGCCGATGAAGCTGCGGTCGATCTTCAACTGCTGCGCCGGCAGCGTGCGCAGGTACGCCAGGCTCGAGTGCCCGGTGCCGAAATCGTCGATCGCGAGCGACACGCCAGCACGCGCGAGCTGCGCGAAGGCGCGCATCGTCGCGACGGTGTCTTCCATCGCGACGCTCTCGGTGATCTCGAAGGTCACGAGCGACGGGTCGACGCGGTTCGCCGCGAACGACTGGCGCACGCGCTGGACCAGGTCGTCCTGCCGCAACTGGTAGGCCGACAGGTTGATCGCCACGCGCAGGCGCAGGCCCTGGGCGTCCCAGCGCTGGATCTGGCGACAGGCTTCGTCGATGACCCATTGACCGATCGCGGCGATCTGCCCGAACCGCTCGGCCACCGCGATCAGCTCCGACGGCCCGACCGCGCCACGCGCGGGGTGCTGCCAGCGCACGAGCGCCTCCACGCCGGTCATTTCGCGCGTGCGCGCGTCGATCTTGGGCTGGTAGAACAGCATGAGCTCACCGCGCTCGATGGCCATGCGCAAGTCGCTCTGCAGCGCCAGCTGGTCGCTCGCGTCGAGATCCATGTGCATCTCGAAGAACGCATAGGTACCGCCGCCGGTGCGCTTGACCGCGAACATCGCGGCGTCGGCGTTGGGGATCAGCCGGGTGACCGGCCCGTGCTCGGGAAAGGTCGCGATGCCGATCGAGCACGACAGCCGCACCTCGCTGCCGCCGGGCAGGCGGTACGGCGCCATCAGCGCGTGCAGCGCCTGCTGCGCAGCCGTGGCCACCGCCTCGGCCGAACCCGGATCGACGATCAGCATCAGGAACTCGTCGCCGCCGGCGCGAGCGACGATGTCCTGCGCGCGCACGTGGGCGTGCAGGCGGCGAGCGAGTTCGCGCAACACCTCGTCGCCGGCGGCATGGCCATACGACTCGTTGACGGCCTTGAAACCGTCGACGTCGATGAACAGCACCGCCATCGCAAAGGGCTGGCGGCCCACATGGGCCAGCACCTGGTCGACCTTTTCCTCGAAGCGCAGACGATTCGGCAGGCCCGTCAGTGCATCGCGGAACGCGAGTTCGCGCAGGCGGTCGTTGGCGCTCTGCAGCGAGCCGGCCAGCGCCTGCGCGCGACGTCCGCCGCGCGAATCGACCAGCGCGGACAACACTGCCAGCCCCAGCAGGATGCCGGCAAATGCCATCACGACTGCGGCCAGTCGGGCGTCGATCGCATCGGGCGGCACCGGCGCGGCAACCGAGCGCGGCGCCGCTTGAAGGGCCAGCCATTGCGACCCAACCAGCACCAGCGCGAACAGGGTCATCGCCAGCATGCGCTGCGCGACTGCGCGCCGGGCCCACGGCTGGCGCGGCCCGTTGAGCAGATGCAGGGCCAGCCAGAGCCCCGCAACCGCGAGCCCCAGCGCCGACAGGGTGGGCCCGGCGGCGAGCCGGTCCCAGCGCGGCGGTTGCGAACTGCCCGCCCCCAGCACGACGAACACGATGACCAGCGTGGGCACGAGCAGCGTCAGCACGGTGGGGTTGACCTCGCGGTGCGAAGGCAGCCAGCGCGATACGAACAGCGCCATCCCCGCCCCGGCCACCGCCGCAAACCAGGCGGCGATGAAAGGCACCGGTGCGAACCACGACGTCGAACCCGTATCACCATGAGCCCAGGCGAGCACCTGGAGCAGCCACAGGCCGGTGCCGACGGACAGCGCGCCACCCACCACCCACCCGACGGCGACCACCCAGTCCGGCGATCGCACCTTGCGCAGCGCGTGTGCGAGCAGACCCGCCAAGGAAGCGCCGACCGCAAGCAGCATCACCGTCTCGAAGGGGGTCGGGGCCAGGGCGCCCGCAGGCATCGCGTCGAACGGCATCACGCCACCCTGCTCACGAGCCCGGGCACGGGCGATGGCGAGCCACGGGGGACCCGACCGAACCCGATCAAGTAAGCAATCACCTACCCCTTTTAGCCCGGTACGGTTGGGCCGTCAACCTGGGGGCGTGAACCCCATGCTGCGACGGTCGCGCACCCCCGGCTTGATCCGGTGCTCGCTTTCGAGCTGGGCAAGGAACTCGTCGGGCGCAAAGTCGGCGCCGAGGATGTCGACCTGGCGCTTGACCGCCGCGAAGTCACCCGGCGCCAGCTGGTCGAGCGCGGCCAATCGTGTGCGCTGTTCGGCGCTCAACGCGGTGGCATCGCCCGCAAGCGCCTCGGCCACGAACATCGCGACGCGCTGCTCGACTGCCAGCGGCCTGAAGCGCACCTTGAACGTGAATCGGCGCAGAGCGGCCTCGTCGAGTTCGTCGAACAGGTTCGTCGTGCAGATGAACAGGCCGCCGAAGCGTTCCATGCCCTGCAGCATCTCGTTGACCTCGGTGACCTCGTAGGTGCGCTCGGCGCGCGAGCGGCTGCGCAGGAAGCTGTCGGCCTCGTCGAGCAGCAGCACCGCGTTCTCGGCCGCCGCTTCCTCGAACATCTTGGCCATGTTCTGCTCGGTCTCGCCGACGAACTTGCTCACCAGGTCGCTCGCCTGGCGCACCATCAGCGGCCGTTGCAGCTGGCTCGCGATGTGTTCGGCCAGCGCCGTCTTGCCGGTGCCGGGCGGTCCGTGGAAACACAGCGTGCCGTGGCCGCGGCGGCGCAGCGCCTCGACGATCTTCGGGATCTCGAAGTGCGATTCGACATTGAGCAGCGCGAGGTCGTAGGTGGTGACGACGTGGCGCGCGCCTGCTTTCTCGCGCAACTGGCCCAGCGCCTTGTCGGCATTGCCGAGCTGGCGTTCGATCAGCGCCTCGGCCGAGGCCGCCTCGCCGGCGAGCTGCGCGAAGCGCACGGCGGTGCGGATCTGCGCCGGCGTGAGGCCGCGCCGCTCGGACAGACGCGCGGCAAATCCCTCGCCCACCGCGACGCCGGCCAGTGCACGCGCCACCAGCGCCTCGCGCGCACCGGGCGGTGGGCTCTTCAACTCGAGGTGGTACTGGAAGCGGCGCCGGAATGCGGGGTCGATCTGCTCGATCCGGTTGGTGACCCAGATCACCGGCACCGGATTGGTCTCGAGGATCTGGTTGACCCAGGCCTTGCCGCTGACGCTGGCCGATGGCGCGGCATCGCTCGCGTCCAGGCGTGCCATCAGCTGTGCCGCATCGGCTGAGATCGGGGGAAACACGTCCTCGACCTCGTCGAACAGCAGCGCGACGTTCGGGCTCGCCTTGAGGAAGACCTGGCTGATCTGCAGCGAACGGTAGCGGTCGCGGCCCGACAGCGAGTTGCCGTCGCGATCCGCGTACTCGACCTCGAACAACTCGAGCCCCGCAGCCTGCGCGCACACCCGCGCCAGCTCGGTCTTGCCGGTGCCCGGTGGCCCGTACAGCAGCACGTTGACGCCCGCCGCCTTGGTGGCCACCGCGTTGGCCAGCAGCGTGGTCAACACGCGCGTGTCATCCGCGACGAATGCGAAATCATCCAGCACCAGGTCGCTCTTCGCCGCAGGCCTGGTGAACACCGCCATCAGCTCAGCAGGTGCCTTGTATTCGCGCATCAGCACCGGCGGCAATTGCTCGCTGACCTTCATCAGGTCGGCGAGGTCGGTGATGTTGTGCTCCGAGATCAGGTTCTCGACCATGCCGGTGCGCTCCAGGCGCGACCCCGCGCGCAGCGCCTCGGCGACCTCCTGCTCGTTGACGCCGGCCACCGCCGCGATCGCGGCATACGCCTCCTGCGCGCTCGCGACCTTGAACTCGACCAGCAGCCCGCGCAGTTCCCGCTGGTAGCGCGCCAGCGTGCCGTACAGCAGCAAGGCGCGCTCGGCCGCATTGAGCTGCAGCAGGCCCCCCAGCGCGTCGATGTTCTTCTGCACCAGCGTCGACTCCTTCTTCAGCGAGCGCTCGAGCCACTCCGCGGTGGTGCCGAGCACGGCCAGCAGGTCCTTCGGCGCGTCCTTGACGTACTCGTCGATGTAGAAGAACAGCGTGCCCTCCTCGTACGGCCCGCGCCAGGCGCCGTAGCGCTGCACGAAGGCCTCGTCGCTCATCACCTCGTGGCCCGTCCAATGGGCGTTGTCCTTGCAGCGGCGAACGAGGAACTCGCGCACGCGCCGCAGCACGCTGGCGGGCCAGACCAAGTGGCGGCCGGTGAACGACAGCAGGTTGGACCAGTCGCGCCGCAGGTTGAAGCGTCCGGCGTTCTTCAGCGTCAGCGCCAGCACGAACTGCGAGCACATGCGGTCGAGCACGGGCGCTTCGCGCAGCCCGGGCGAGAGCAGCAAGGGTCCGGCGGCGCGAGGTCTCACGGCGGGCGTCTCCTGCCCGGTCGGCCGGGCACGCATGCAGGCGATCTTGTTCCACCCCCGCCGATGCGGCAAGGGCCGATTGCGTCTCAGTGCAGGATGACGGGCTGCTGGGCCAGGGCACCGAAGCGGCCGATGTACGCGTCGAGTTCTTCCTCGCTTGGCTGCGTCTCCATGAGCGCCTGCACGCCGGCCTTGAAATGCTCGGCCAGCGCGCCCTCGAGGAAGATCTCCTTGCGGGCGAACTTGTCCACGATCTCGTAACCGCCGCGGGCGGGCAAAGCGTCTCCACCCTCGCGCGGTTCGACTTCGAACTGCACGACCGCGAAATTGTCCGAGTTGTAGAGCATCAACATGCAAGCGCCTCCGAGACACCCACTTAGGACCAGCAACGCGGAATTCAAGCCCCGGTTGACCCCGCATACCTAGGGCTGGAGCCTCAACTCAAGTGGTGCAGCGCCCTCGGTGGGTGCGAGCACGGCGCGCAGCGGCAGATGGGCGCGCGCGGGATCGAGCCAGATCTCGACCTGCACGTCCCGCGCGCCGCGCGCCTCGCGCACCAGCTTCAGTGCCGGCGTGCCGCCCACGGTGTCGCGACCCATCACGGTGAACGTCCACAGGTCATTGCCGCCGCGCGCTCCCACCACCATCAGCACGACGCGTGCCCCGGCGCCGAAACGCTCCGGCGCCGCCTCCACGATAGCGGGCAATTGCAGCATCCAGGTCAGCCGGTCCTGCACGCCGGGCGGCAGCGGCAACTCATAGGTGGGGCCGGAGAAGGTGATCTTGTTCGCGTCGCGCTGGAAGTTCGCCGCCTGGTGGTCGCGGCCACGGCGGCGGATCGAGTAGCGCTCGGGCGCGATGCCCGCATCGTCGATGGCGCCGCGGCTGACCCAGTCGATCACGCTGACGCCAGCGATCTGCCCTTCGAGCCGCATTTCGTAGCCACCCGCCGGTTCGGGCTGCCAGGACAACTCGGCGTCGCCCAGGGCCAGACCGCGTTGTAATCGATAGCGCCACCGGCCCGCTGCCGGCAGGCGTGTGCGGTACACGGGCAGGTCCGATGCCGCGGCTGCGCTCTCGGACCCATCGGGCCGGGTCACCGCAGGCGGCGCGATCGCGGTGGTGCCTGGCGCCGCGCTCGCAGGCGTCGACGGGGACGCGACGGCAACCAAGGCGGCCGGTGGCCGAGCGAGCGCCTCGGGTTCGGATGCCGGCGGTGGCCGCGGCGCAGGTTTACGTGCGGCCGGCGGCGCCGCCGACGAAGGCGTCTTGGCATCGCGCGGTTCGACGGCCGGTGGCGGCGCCGGCAGGTCGAGCGCGACGCTGCGCACGCGCATCGTCTCGGGCGGGGCCAGCGGGAGTTCGGGATCGAACCACTGCGGCCCGAACGTGGCAAGTGCGCCCCAGTGCAGCAAGGCCACGCCGATGATCGCCGCGGCGAACAGCGCGCCGCGGCGCCAGGATCGCGCGGCAAAGTGGACCGACAATGGCGTCATGAAACTGGCGACTCTCAAGGACGGTTCGCGCGACGGCCAACTCGTTGTCGTCTCGCGTGACCTCGGCACGGCGCATTTTGCGACCGGCGTCGCGTCACGTCTGCAGCAGGTGCTGGACGACTGGAACTTCCTGTCGCCGCAACTCGAGGACCTGTACGTCACGCTCAACCAAGGCAAGGCGCGGCATGCGTTCGAGTTCGTGCCCGAGATGTGCATGGCGCCGCTGCCGCGCGCCTACCAATGGGCCGACGGCTCGGCCTACATCAATCACGTGGAACTGGTGCGCGCAGCGCGCAAGGCCGAGGTGCCCGAGAGCTTCTACACCGACCCGCTGATGTACCAGGGCGGCAGCGACGACTTCCTCGGCCCCTGCGACGACGCGCCGTTCGCCAGCGAGGACTGGGGCATCGACTTCGAGAGCGAGATCGCGGTCGTGACCGCTGACGTCAAGAACGGCGCCACGCCCGAGCAGGCGCTCGACGGCATCCGCCTCGTGATGCTGGCCAACGACTGGAGCCTGCGACACCTGATCCCGGCCGAGTTGGCCAAGGGCTTCGGTTTCTTCCAGAGCAAGCCCGCGACCGCGTTCAGCCCGGTGGCGGTGACGCCGGACGAACTGGGCGCCGCCTGGCAGGGCGGGCGCGTGCACCTGCCCGTCACTTCGACCTGGAACGGCGAGCGCGTCGGCCACTGCGATGCAGGGCCCGAGATGACCTTCCACTTCGGCCAGTTGATCGCGCACATCTGCAAGACGCGCAACGTGCGCGCCGGCTCGATCGTCGGCTCGGGCACGGTGAGCAACAAGGACTGGGCGCGCGGCTATTCGTGCATTGCCGAAAAGCGCGCGATCGAGACGATCCAGGACGGCGCGCCGAAGACGCCGTTCATGGCCTTCGGTGACACGATCCGCATCGAGATGACCGGTGCCGACGGCCAGTCGGTGTGCGGCGCGATCGAGCAGAAGGTCGTGCCCGCTCGCTGAGCGGGCACGTGCCGCTCAGCGCTTGCGCGCGGCGGCCTTCGCCGCCGGCTTGGGCGCTGCCGCCGCCGGCTTGCCGCGGTTGGCTTCCATCGCCTCGGTCATGCCCACCAGCACGCCGCTGACCATCGCGGCATAGCTGTCCGCGAGCGCCTGCGCGGCGCGCAGGCTGGCGGCGCGGCCCGACCGGATCGCACCTTGCGCCTGCGCCAGCAGCTCCTCGACACTGGTCGAGGCGGTCATGCCGGCAATCGAGCCGCCGGCCTTCACCTTGTCGAGCATCTGCTGCCAGGGCTGGGCCAGCGGGCTGGCCGACGACGCGGCCTTCTTGACCGTGTCCATCAGCATGTCCTCGAACTTGTCGAGGTCGTCGATCGCCTTCTTCAGCTGCTTCTCGCGCAGGTCGGCGCCACGGTCGACGAACTGCTGCAGCGCGGTGCGGTTGGCCTGC
>JAOUIM010000539.1 GCA_029884035.1 Aquincola sp.
CGAGAAGCTCAACCCGGGCGTGTCGGTCAAGGCGGTGGGCACCGGCCCCGGCGATGCCGGCTCGCAGAAGATCTACGAAAAGCTGTCGGCGCAGTCCAAAGCGGGCATCGCGGCCTGGGACGTCGACGTGGCGGTGATCCACCAGCGCGGCGCGGCCACGATGGTCAAGGAGAACCTGCTCGCGTCGTACCGCAGCCAGGTGGCTGCCGGCAAGCTCGTGTCGCGCGACACCGCGAAGAACGCGCTGGGCCAGAACGTCGACGGCTTCGTGATCCCGATGTTCCACAGCCAGATCGCGCTGGCCTACAACCCGGACCTGGTGAAGGCGCCACCGAAGAACTTCAGCGAACTTGACGCATGGACCAAGCAGTACCCGAAGCAGTTCGGCTACAACGGCGTGAAGGGCGGCATGTCGGGCGTCGGCTTCGTGATGGGCTACGTCACCGCCAATGCGGGCCTGGGTACCAGCCTGGAGACGGGGCCCTATGACGCGGGCAAGAAGGCCGCGATCGACAAGGCGCTGGGCAACCTCAAGGAGTTCAACAAGAACGTCGTGATGACGCCGGGCAATGCGGGAACGCTCGACATGCTCAATCGCGGCGAGATCGCGATGGGCCCGGTGTGGGTCGACATGTTCTACACCTGGGTGGCCGATGGCAAGCTCTCGCCCAAGCTCAAGCTCACGCTGCCCGAGCCTGGACTGCCGGGCCAGCCGATGTATTACGCGGTGCCGGCCAAGGCGGCCAACGCGGCGCTGGCACGCAAGTTCGTCGAGTTTGCCGCCAGCCCCGAGATCCAGGCCGAGGGCATCGTCAAGAAGTTCAACTGGTACCCGGGCATCGATGCGCAGTACGTGCAGTCCCAGCTCGACAAGCCGAGCTGGGACAAACTGTTCACCGACATCAAGCCCGACGCGCTGCAGAAGTATGGGCGGCCGTTCCCGCTGTCGGAATACTTCACTGACATCGTCGAGGGGTATGAGCGCGTCGTGCTGAAGTGATGCGGCGGTCAGCGTGCGGGAGCTGTGACTGCTAAGGCCGCTGCGGGGGCCGGAGGTGCGGGCATGCGTGCTCCGGCCAGACCTCGCAGGCGGCTGTTGCTTCGTGCCGGCTCGGTGGCATCAACACCCTCCGAGCCTTCTGGTGCCAAGGCGACTGCGAATGCAGGCCGGCGCCCGCACACCCGCACCTCCGACCCCAACGACTACTCTGGCCTTCGGTCCTGCGCGCCACCGACATCGGTTGCAGCGGGGTGGCGGTACCCGCGGCCGCAGGCCTGCATTCGCGGTCGCCATGGCGCCTGCATGACGAAGAACGCGTTGATGAGGCTAGGTGAACGAACTTCGGTGGCCGCCCGCGAGGTCTGGCCGGCGGCCGCGGGTACCGCTACCCCGCTGCCGCAGCTGCGCACGCATGCGAGTGCAACGGCGACATGAACCAGCGAACCGCCGGCCTGCTGCTGATCGCCCCCGCGCTCGCTGTGATCGCGGTGTTCTTCATCGTCCCGCTCGGCCTGTCGGTGCACGGCGCCTTCACCGACAAGGCCGGCGGCTTCACGCTCGCGCACTTCGACAAATCGTTCGAGCTGTACACGACCGACATGCTGTTCACGTTGGTCATCGTGCTGCTGGCGTGCGTGGGTATCGCTGCGGTGGCGATCGCGATCGCGGGCTACCTGACGCTCGGCGAGCACGAACGAACGAAGGCCGCGCTGCGATGGTTGTACCGCTGGCCATTGTTCATCCCGTTCGTAGTCACGGGCCAGATCATGCGCACCTTCCTGGCCAAGAACGGCATGCTCAACCACGTGCTCGTGGGCAGCGGGCTGATCGAGCCGCTGGCGGCGCAGAGCCTGCTCGACTGGCGCGGGATCCTGGTCGCCTTCATCTGGAAGCAGGCGCCGTTCGTCACGCTGCTGCTCGCCGGCGCGATGGCGTCGCTCGACGTGCAGCACATCGAGGCCGCCCGCAACCTCGGCGCGCCGCGCTGGCGCGTGTTGCTCGGCATCGTGCTTCCGCAGGTGCGCGGCACGCTGCTGGTGGGGCTCGTGCTGTCGTTCGTCACGATGCTGTCGGTGCTGTCCGTGCCGCTGATGATCAACCCGAACTCGCCGACGATGATGACGGTGGACGTGGCCTACCGCATCAGCACCCACGGCGACTACGCGGTGGCCAACGCGCTGTGCCTGATC
>JAOUIM010000540.1 GCA_029884035.1 Aquincola sp.
CGCCTCCTACAATCGAGGCCTCGCGTCGAAGGACGCCCGCGGGCTTCCCACGAGGCGGCCCCGCATGCCACGGAGCCCCACGATGGACAGCCGCACTTCCCCCATCCCTCTGCGCCTGGAATCGGTCCGCGACGCGCTGGCCGCGCAGCGGCTCGATGCGCTGCTGGTGCCCTCGAGCGATCCGCACCTGTCCGAGTACCTGCCCGAGCGCTGGCAGGGCCGTGTGTGGCTGTCGGGATTCACCGGTTCGATGGGCACCCTGGTCGTCACGCGCGAGCGCGCGGCGCTGTTTGCCGACAGCCGCTACTGGGTCCAAGCCGAGGCCGAGTTGCGCGGCAGCGGCATCGACCTCGTCAAGATCCCCACCGGCGCCGCGACCCACCACATCGACTGGCTGTGCACGAACGTGCCACGCGGCGGCATGGTGGCCGTCGACGGTCAGGTGCTTGGCCTTGCGGCGGCCCAGGCGCTGCGCCGGGCGCTCGACACGGCGGGCATCGCGCTGCGCACCGACGCGGATCTGCTCGCCACGGTGTGGCCCGACCGGCCAGCGTTGCCGAAGGCCACGGTGTATGCGCACCGCGCGCCGCACGCGGCAACGCCACGTGCGGCCAAGCTCGCGGCCGTGCGCGAGGCGATGCGCGCGCAGGGCGCGACACACCACTTCGTCTCGACCGTCGACGACGTCGCGTGGATCACCAACCTGCGCGGCGACGACGTCAGCTACAACCCGGTGTTCCTCGCCCACC
Organism: Aquincola sp.; assembly: GCA_029884035.1. GTDB lineage: Bacteria > Pseudomonadota > Gammaproteobacteria > Burkholderiales > Burkholderiaceae_C > CADEEN01. The sequence continues at coordinate 750 of JAOUIM010000540.1, forward strand.
TGCTTCTCGAGACCGGGCGCGCTACGCTGTTCGTGCAGGCCGGCAAGGTCGATGCTGCGCTGGCCGCCGAACTCGCGGCCGACGGAATCGGGTTGGCCGACTATGAAGCGGCTGCCGATGCGCTGGCCGCCCTGCCCGCCGACGCGACGTTGCTGGTCGACCCGCGGCGCATCACGCTCGCGTTCCGCGAGCGTGTGCCCAACGTCGTGCACGTGGTCGAGCGCATCAACCCGAGCACGCTGGCCAAGAGCCGCAAGACGGCCGAAGAGGCGGTGTTCATCCGCGAAGCGATGGCCGACGACGGTGTCGCGATGTGCCACTTCTACGCGGGTCTCGAGGCCGCGCTCGCCCGCGGCGAACGCATCACCGAGCTGACGATCGACGAGTGGCTGTCGGCCGAGCGGGCGAAACGGCCCGGCTTCGTCGGCCTGTCGTTTCCGGTCATTGCCGGCTTCAATGCCAACGGCGCGATGCCGCATTACCGCGCTACGCCCGACTCGCACGCGGTGATCGAAGGCGACGGCCTGCTGCTGATCGACTCGGGCGGCCAGTACCTCGGCGGCACGACCGACATCACCCGCGTGTGGCCGGTCGGAAACATCACCGACGCGATGAAGCGCGACTACACGCTCGTGCTCAAGGGCACCATCGCGCTGTCGCGCACGCGCTTTCCGCGCGGCACGCTGAGCCCGATGCTCGATGCCATTGCGCGCGTGCCGATCTGGGCCGAGAGCATGGAGTACGGCCACGGCACCGGTCACGGCGTGGGCTACTTCCTCAACGTGCACGAAGGACCGCAGAGCATCAGCAAGGCGATCCCGGAAGCCACGATGGCAATGGAGCCGGGCATGATCACCTCGATCGAGCCGGGCCTGTATCGCGAAGGACAGTGGGGGGTTCGCATCGAGAACCTGGTCCTGAACGTGCCAGCCCCGGACGTGGGGTTCGGCGAGTTCCTCGACTTCGAGACCTTGACGCTGTGCCCGATCGACACGCGCTGCATCGATGTCGGGCTCATGCGCGCCGACGAGCTTGCGTGGCTCAACGGCTACCACGCCAGCGTTCGCGACCGCCTCGCACCGCGTCTGAGCGGCGCGGCGCTGGCCTGGCTGCACGCACGCACGCAGCCCTTGTGACGTCGGTGTGACGGGGCGCGCCAGCGCGTTCCGTTCATCGCCGCACGCGACGGTTCGTCGCTTCGATCACGCGTTTCGTCCCAAGCCGCTGTGAAGCCGGCTGGCGCCTGCCTACAGTTCGCTCACACCGCAGACGAACACCCAAGGAGAGCGCCATGACCGACCGACTGATGCCCCGCGCGATTTCCTTCGCACTGGCCGCCATGGTCACCTGGTCGATGCTCGCCGGCATCGACAGCCTCGCCTGGAGCGAGCACGCCGCCAGCGACCTGATGGCGCAGGCCGCCCTGGATGTCCTGATG
>JAOUIM010000541.1 GCA_029884035.1 Aquincola sp.
GATCAACCGCCGCGCCGTGGAGTTCCGCAATACCAACCTGCTGGTCGAAAACCCCAGCTGGCAGGTGGACGTGCAGAAGACCGGTTACATCCCCGAGGCGGGCCGCTGCCTCGTGATGCAGACCGTGATCGATCACCGTCCGGTCGTGATCGTGCTGCTCAATTCCTGGGGCAAGTACACCCGCATCGCGGACGCGAAGCGCGTCCGCACCTGGCTCGAGTCCCGCACCCGCGTCGCCGCGCTCTAGGGAAGCTCTGCACAGTTCTGCAAGCGACGCGTTGCGCGCGCTCGATCCAGTGCCTGTCGCCGAGCTTGGAAAGGCAGACACGCGCTCGGTGACAGGCACTGGATCGAGCGCTCTGACAGCGTCGCAGGACGGCACGTCGCAAGCGTCCGACCGCCCGCGCACCTGTGCAGAGCTCCCCTAGCGGCCCGCGCGCGACAGGAATGCCTTCATCCGAGCCCGGAATCCGTCCGTGCCGCTCAGCAGCGTCTGTTGCCGGTCTTCGTTGGCGATGGCTGATTCGATGCCGGGCGCGTCGATACCCACCTGCAGTCCTTGCTTGGTGAGGGCGAGGCCAACTGGATCGGCCTGGAGCAGCTGGTCGACATATTTCGTCCCGGCCGCTTCCAGTTCGGCTTCTTCGACCACCGCCGAAACGAAGCCCAGCGCGGCCGCGCGGTTGGCGTCGAGGAAGGATCCTGTCAGCAGCATCTCGGCCGCGACGGACGTGCCGACGGCGCGTGGCAGCAGGTAACTCATGCCGACGTCGCAGCCACTCAACCCCACCTTGATGAACGCCGCGTTCATGCGTGCATTCGGCGTGCACACGCGGATATCGGAGGCGAGCGCGAGTGCGAAACCGCCGCCCGAGGCCGCGCCCTGCACCAGGCACACGATCGGCTGCGGGCAGCGGCGCATCGAGACGAAGATGCTGCTGAGGCGCTGCTGGAAGCGCAGGCGCGCCGCCGTGTCCATCTCTTGGATTAGCCCCGTCATCTCGCGCAGGTCGAGGCCTGCGCAGAACGCCTTGCCGGTCGAGCGCAACACGATCACGCGCGTGGCCGTGTCGTGCACGCGCGCGCCGAAATACTCGGCAAGCTCGGCGATCATCAGCGCGTTCATCGCGTTGAGTGCGTCGGGACGGGCAAGCGTCACCCAGTCGACGTCGCCACGACGCTCGACCCTGAATGTCTCGAACCCGGCGTCGCTGTTGTCGTTCTGCATGGGAACCCTGCCTTCAGGTCTGGGCGAGCACGCCGCCGTCGAGCGGGATCACGTTGCCCGTCATGTAGGCGCTGGCACGCGAGCCGAGGTACAGCGCCAGCGCGCCGATGTCGTCCTTCGAGCCTTCGCGTCCCATCGGGATCATCTTGCGCATTTCGGCCAGGCGCTCTTCGTTGCTGGTCATGAAGTGGGTCATCTTCGACGGGAAGAAGCCCGGCGCAATGGCGTTGACGTTGATGCCGCGGCGCGCAAGTTCGGCAGCGAGGATCTTCGTCAGCTGGTGGATCGCGGCCTTGCTTGCGCCATACGACCACGCCGTCGATACCTGGCTGGTGACACCGTACACCGAACCGATGTTGATGATGCGGGCCGGGTCGGCGGGGGTTGCGGCCGCTTCCAGCTTCTCGAGGAAGACCTGCGTCAGTACGAAAGGCGCCTTGACGTTCACGCCCATGACCGAATCCCAGGCCTTGGCCGGAAACTTCTCGACCGGCGCGCCCCACGTGATACCGGCGTTGTTGATGAGGACGTGGAGTTTGTCTTCAGCCGCCAGTGCCTCACGCAGCGCCTCGACGCCCTCCGGGGTGGCGACGTCACCTTGCACCGCATGCACGTCACCGTGAGCCGCAAGTTCCACGCGGGCGGCTTCCAGTGGGTCGGGCTTGCGCCCCGTGATGTACACGCGCGCCCCGCAGCGCAGATACGCCTCGGCCATGGCCAGCCCCAGGCCGGACGAGCCGCCGGTGATGACGGCCGTCTTGCCGGCGACCGAGAAGAGCTCGGCGTAAGGATTCTGCGGCGGGTTCTGTGGCATTTCCGGGCCCCTGATTGACCGTTGTCTGTAAAAGAAAACCGGTGGTAGATTTTTTATACCGTTAGTATACTCGACCGCACGGAGCCCCACGACCCATGCAATCCCACGACAAGCGACCGCCGGTCTCCCGCAGCGC
>JAOUIM010000140.1 GCA_029884035.1 Aquincola sp.
GCGAACAGGCCCATCGCATCGAGTGTGCCGCCGCCGTGCACCTTGCGGGCGACGAGCATCCAGCCGCCCAGGAACACCGGCGACAACAGCGCGGCCACCAGCGCACCCACCAGCGGCAAGAGGTCGAGCAGGCCGAAGCCCACCATCAGGACGACGCCGAGCGCCGCCCACCGCAGCGCGTCGCGCAGGAACAGGTTCAGCGCCTCGGACCACCAGCCCACCGAGCGACCGGGGTCGACCGAATGGATCGCGATCGGGCGAACCGGCTCGCGCGCGGTGGGTTGCATGGAGTGCGTGTCCTCGGCTGAGCTGCAGGGTCGCCGGTCACAACGGTTCGAACACGTCGCGGTACGACACGTACGCCGTCAGCAGCGACAGTGGCAGCAGCACGAACCAGCCGAGCCCGAGCGGTATCGATGCGACGATCGATGCGACGATGTAGATCAGGCCGTAGACGAGGAACGGCAATGCGTTCTTCAGCACGGCCACGGTGCTGAGCTTGACGGCCTCGAGCGGCGGCGACTTGCGGAACACGACGAGCGCAGGCGCGAACCACAGCGCCATCGTGACCAGCGTGCCCAGCACCAGCGCCACGACCAAGGCCCCCATCGCCGCGCCCATCGCGGCCATCATGCCGCCGGTGCTGCGGTGCATGCCGCCGGCGAACATGCCGAAGACGGCGCCGAGCCCGAGCATGCCGGCGACCAGGCCGATCACGATCATCGCGGCCAGCAGCAGCACGCCCAGCACGAGCAGCGGGTTCAGCCGGTCGCCCTGGAAGCCGGCAATCAGATCGCCGACCTCGAGTGCGCCGCCGTCCTGCACCTTGCGCGCGGCGAGCATCCAGCCGCCGACAAAGGCGGGCAGCAGCAACGCGCCAGCCACGCTGCCCAGCACCGGCACCATGCCCACCACGGCCAGGCCGACGAAGAAGATGACGGCGAGCGCGACCCACATCAGGGCGCTGCGCATGAACAGCGCCCAGGCGTCGCTCCACCAGCCCACGCCGCGGTCGGCGTCGACGGTGCGTGGTGAGGGCGTCATGCTCGCGGGGCTGTCGCTGTCGGGGGATGGGGTGTCCATGTCGCTGGGCCTCCTCGTGGCATGTGGGCGCGGGTCATTGTGCGCTGGTGCCGCGCCACGCACCCCAGGCCAGGCAGGCCCAGCCGGCGAGCCAGGCAACGCCGCCGATCGGCGTGATGGCGCCGAGCACGCGCACGCCGCTGATGCCCAGTGCGTACAGGCTGCCCGAGAACAGCAGCGTGCCGGCCACGAACAGCCAGCCGCTCGCGTTGACGAGACTGCCCGGCCAGCGCGTGGCGGCCCACGCCACGGCGAGCAGCGCGAGCGCGTGCACGAGCTGGTAGCGCACGCCCACCTCGTAGACGGCCAGCATGTCGGGTGCGAGGCGCGCCTTGAGCGCATGCGCGCCGAACGCGCCAAGGGCCACCGCGATGCCGGCGCTGGCGCAACCCAGGGTGAAGAAGAGTCGGTCCATGTCCGGATTGTCGTGTGGCCGGCGGCGGAGGCGGGGAATGACACGACGGCAGGCCGCGACCATGCCGGGGCTGCGATGATGCTCGCCAACGCAGCGCACCGAAGGGCATCGGCCATGGATCTCGAACTCAGCGCCAGGCGCGCCCTGGTGACCGGCGGCAGCCGCGGCATCGGCAAGGCCATTGCCTTTGCACTGGCACAGGAGGGCGCCGACGTGGCGCTGCTGGCGCGCAACGCACCGGTGCTGGAGGCCGCGGCGGCGGAGATCGCGGCGGCCACCGGGCGCCGTGTGGTCGGTGTCAGCGCCGACACCACGAGCGACGATGCGGTGCGAGCCGCCGTGGCCGCCGCGGTGCGGCTGCTCGGCGGGCCGATCGACATCCTGGTGAACGCCGCTGCCGAGCCGGCGGGGTTTGCGGCACCGCCGCGGCTGGGCGAGATCACGTCCGGCTACTTCCACGCCGAGATGGACACCAAGGTGATGGGCTATCTGCGCTGCGCGCGCGAGGTCGCGCCGGGCATGGTGGCCCGGGGTTGGGGCCGCATCGTCAACATCAGCGGGCTGGCGGCGCGGCAGACGGGCAGCGCGGTGGGCAGCATGCGCAATGTGGCGGTTTCGGCCATGACCAAGAACCTTGCCGACGAACTGGGGCCGCACGGCATCAACGTCACGGTGGTGCACCCGGGCACGACGCGCACCGAGCGCACGGCGCCACTGGTGGCCGCGCGCGCGGCTGCGCAGGGCGTGGCGCCCGAGGCGGTGGAGGCGCAGATGGCGGCGGCCAACAGCGTCGGCCACCTGATCGATGCGAGCGAGGTCGCACATGTGGTGGCGTTCCTGTGCTCGCCGAAATCGCGCGCGATCAACGGCGACGCGATCGCTGCGGGTGGCGGCGCGCCGCGCAGCATCTACTACTAGGCAGCGCGCATTGGCGTTCGACGGTGACCAAGCGCGCGTACCCGCTCGGCAAGGTATACGGCCTGCTCGAACCGGGCCCGGTGGTGCTGCTGACCACCGCGCACAAGGGCCGGCCCAACCTGATGCCGATGTCCTGGCACACGATGATGGAGTTCACGCCGCCGCTGGTGGGCTGCATCGTCAGTGGCCACAACTTCAGCTTCGAGGCCCTGGTCGCGACACGAGAGTGCGGCATCAACATCCCGACGGTGGAGCTGGCGGCCCAGGTGGTGGGCTGCGGCAACACATGCGGTCGCCGCATCGACAAATGGCAGCGCTTCGGCCTGACGCCCGTGCCGGGCAAGGTGGTGGCGGCGCCGCTCGTCGCCGAGTGCTACGCCAGCCTCGAATGCAAGGTGGTCGATACGCGGCTGATGAACCGCTACAACTTCTTCGTGCTCGAGGTGAAGAAGGCGTGGGTGGACACGGCCTGCAAGGCGCCGCAAACGTTGCACCACCGCGGCCGCGGCGCGTTCGCCGTGACTGGCCGGACCATCAAGCTGCCGTCGAAAAAGAAGTGATCGGCCACCCGAGGCCACAATTCGTCCCATGAGCGCACTGTTCCAGCCCCTTCGCATCGGCAACATCGAGATGCCCAACCGCATCGTCATCGCGCCGATGTGCCAGTACTCGGCCGACGACGGCTCGGCCACCGACTGGCATCTGATCCACCTCGGTAACCTGGCGCTCTCGGGCGCAGGGATGCTGATCCTGGAGGCCACGGCGGTCGAGGCGGTGGGCCGCATCACGCCGGGCTGCCTGGGCTTGTATTCCGACGCCAACGAGGCGGCGCTCGCTCGCGTGCTGGCGGCCGTGCGTGCCCATGGCACCGGGATGCCGATCGCGATCCAGCTCGCGCACGCCGGGCGCAAGGCATCGAGCCGCGCGCCCTGGCAGGGCGGCGCGCAGATCCCGCTCACCGAGTCCGGCAGCTGGCGAGCGGTGGCGCCCTCGGCATTGCCGCACATCGACGGCGAAGACCTGCCCGCTGCACTCGACCGCGCCGGCCTGGCCCGCATGCGCAGCGCATTCGCCGATGCGGCGCGCCGTGCGGCGCGGCTCGGCTTTCAGGGCATCGAGCTGCATGCGGCGCACGGCTACCTGATGCACCAGTTCCTGTCGCCGCTGGCCAACCAGCGCAGCGACGAGTACGGCGGCAGCCTGGCCAACCGGATGCGCTTTCCGCTCGAGGTGTTCGACACGGTGCGCGAGGCGTTCCCGGGTGAACGTCCGGTGTGGGTGCGCGTGTCGGCCACCGATTGGGTCGAGGGCAGCGGCTGGGACGTCGAGACCACGATCGCATTCGCGCAAGAGCTCAAGGCGCGGGGCTGCGCGGCGATCCATGTTTCGTCGGGCGGCGTGTCGCCGAAGCAGAAGATCCCGCTCGGCCCCGGCTACCAGGTGGGGCTGGCGGCGCAGATCAAGCAGGCGGTGGGGCTGCCGACGATCGCGGTGGGGCTGATCACCGAGGCCGAGCAGGCCGAGGCGGTGCTCGCACAGGGCCAGGCCGACGCTGTCGCATTGGCGCGCGCCATGCTGTACGACCCGCGCTGGCCGTGGCATGCGGCTGCCAAGCTCGGCGCCCAGGTGAGCGCGCCGCCGCAGTACTGGCGGTCGCAGCCGCGCGAGTTCAAGGACCTGTTCGCCGGATTGAAGTTCGGCGCGCGCTGAGTCCGGCCGGCATTGATCTGGATCGCCTTGCCCGCGAGAGCGGCGCGCTACAAGGGTCGCATCGGGTCCCGGGAGTGTTCGAGATGACGGACGGTGTTCAATCCTGGCTGAGGCACCTGGCACTCGCAGCCGCCGCGCTGTTGGTGGCAGCCTCGGCACAGGCGCAGGCCGGCGGCCCGTGGCCGGCGCGTGGCGAATTGCTTTACAAGACGCATTGCATCGCCTGCCACACCGAGCAGATGCATTGGCGCGAGATGAAGCTCGCGTACGACTGGGAAACGCTCAAGGCGCAGGTGGCACGCTGGCAGAACACCGCCAAGCTCGACTGGAGCGATGCCGATGTGGTGGACGTCTCGCGCTACTTGAACGAGACGATCTACCGCTATCCGCAGACGTCCAACCAGGTCAGCGTGGTGACGAAACCCGCCGGCAAGCAATGAATCGGCTGACCGGCGCGAGGGCGCCGGTGGCGCGACGCAGGTGCGGGCGTCGTCGTCACGTGTAGCGCGCGATCGGCGTGTAGCGCCCGGCCGCGGACTGCAGGAGCACGTGGCCGCGCATGGCCCAGCGCACCGCCTCTGGCGCCTCGGGTGGCCGGGCGCCGGCGGCCTTGCGCGCGAGCGTGACGTGCGGGCGGAACGCGCGGTCCTCGACCGGCAGCTGCAGGTCCCGCAGGCGATCGGCCAGCGCGCTGTGCAGCGCTGCGAGCGCGGGCGGGACCTGGCGCGCAGCAAGCACGGCGCAGCGGTTGGGCCAGACCTCGGCGGTGTCGAGCACGAGCGTGAAGCGCCGGCTCGGCAGCGCGAGACCTTCGGCGACGGCGGCGACGCGAGCGGCCGGCACCGCGCCGATGAAGTGCAGCGTCAGATGCAGCTTGTCGGCTGGCGTGAGCAAGGCGCCGGCGGGCCACTGCCAGTGCTGCTGCGCGCCGGCGAGCGCGCGCCGCGTGGCAGGCGCCGGCCACAGGGCCAGGAAGAGTCGGCAGGTCGGGGCTGTCATGGCATGGGCCATTCACCGTAGCATGGCGCCATGGGGAACTACCTGGACATCGCACGCTGGTCGCGCCGAGACGCGTTCGAATACTTCCGCGGCTTCGACAAGCCCTATTTCAATGTCTGCGTGCGGCTCGACGTGGCCAAGCTCAAGGACGCGCTGCCGGCCGCAGGCGGTGGCGGGCTCTCGATCGCGTGCTACTTCATCGCGCTGCGGCTGGCCAACATCCATGAGTCGTTCCGCCTGCGGCTCGACTCGGGGCGCGTGCGCGTATACGACGAGGTGCATGGGAGCACGACGGTGCTGCGTGCCGACGGCGAGAGCTTCTACTTCGCGAACTTCGACCACACGCTGGACTACGCCACGTTCGCGCTGCGCGCGGGCGCGGCGATCCAGGTCGCCCGCACGCTGCATGCGCGCTTCGACGCGGGCTGGGACGACCATGCGCGCATCCACTTCACCACGCTGCCCTGGCTGCACTTCAGCAGCTTCAGCCACGCACGCAACTGGGGCGTCGAGGACTCGATCCCGAAGCTGGCCTTCGGCCGCGCCGACCGCGAAGGCGGGCACCTGTGGATGCCGATGTCGGTGGAGGTGCACCATGCGTTGATGGACGGCCTGCACGTGGGCCGCTTCGTGCAGGACTTCGAGGCTGCGCTGCGCGAGCCGACGGCCTGGCTCGGGGTCGGCTGAGCGCTATTCGCCCCGCAGCGGCTGACCACGGCAGGCGCGCCACAGCATGAGGTCATAGCCGATCTTGAGCAGGCCGCACAGCACCATCGGTGCGGCGAGCCAGCCCGCGGCGAACAACGCGCCGGCCAGCGCCGGGCTCGCGGCCGAGGCCAGGCTGCGAGGCACCGCGGTGAAGCTGGCCGCTGCCGCGCGCTCGGGCGGCGTGACCACACTCATGACGTAGGCCGTGCGCGTGGGCACGTCCATCTGCGACAGCAGCGCGCGCACGCCGAGCAGCGCGAGCACGACCGGCAGCGTGGGCGCGAGCGCGGCGAGCACCAGGCACATGTTGGCCGGCAGGTGGGTGAACACCATCGTGTTGATCAGGCCGATGCGGCGCGCGAGCCAGGGCGCGACCAGTTGCGAAGCGGCGCCGAGCAGCCCGGTGGCGAAGAAGAACAGCCCCGCGCTCGCGAGCGAGAGGCCGAATCGCTGCATCAGCCACAGCGAGATCAGGCTGTTGAGCACGAGCCCGCCGGCAAACGCGTCGACCGAGAAGAGTGCGGCGAGCTTGACGACGATGCCGCGCGACGGGCCGAGCGGCGCCGGGCGGGCCTGTGGCGTTGCGGCAGAAGGCATCGGCAGACGCCGGTAGAGCGCCCATATCGCCAGGCCGATCGCCGCGTAGGCCACGAACATGCCGCGCAGCGCATCGACGCGCGCCACGCCGGCGTGGGCCGCGAGCCAGTCGGGCGCGCCGGCGCCCAGTGCACCGAGCGCCGCCGCGAGTGCGCCGGCCAGGCTGTAGCGCGCGAACAGCGTCGTCCGCTCGCCACTCGTGGCGCCGCTGCCTGCCAGCCGCGCGTGCTCGAGCGGCAGGAACACGCTGACGTCGCCCGACCCCGGGTTGAGCGTGCCGACGAAGGCCACGACGAGCAAGGGCAGGAAGGTGGTGAAGCCCGCGAAGCCCAGTCCGGTGGCCATCATCAGCAGCGCCGCGCCGAGCAACAGGGTGCGCGGCGCCGCGCGGTGGCCGAACGCGCCGACCGCCAGCGTGGCGATTGCCGAGCCGGCGAGCGTGACGGTGCCGATGACCCCGACCTCGAACTCGCTGTGCCCCAGCGCGAGCAGGTAGGCCGGCAGCAACACGGCCACCGAACCATCGACGAAACCGCGCAGCGCGCGGCCGGCGATCAGGGTGCGGGCGGTGGTGTCCGTACCGGCCGATTCAGTCTGCCAGCACCCGCACGAGGAACCGCTGCAGGTCGGCCACCTCTTCGGCGCTGACCGAGTGCTCCATCGGGTACTCGTGCCACTCGACGCCATAGCCGAGCGCGGCCAGCGCATCGCGCGAGGCCTTGGCGCGGTCGACGGCGATCACCGGATCGCGCTGGCCATGTGCGAGGAAGATCGGCGTGAGTGCGTTGGCGTCGCTGCGCTCGGCGGCGGTGGTGGCGGCGATCGGCAGGTAGCCCGACATGCCGACCAGCCCGGCGAGGCGCTCTCGATGGCGCAGGCCGGCGCCCAGCGCGATCGCGCAGCCCTGGCTGAAGCCCGCGAGCACGATGCGCCGCGCGGGCACGCCGCGCGCGATCTCGCGGTCGATCAGCGCCTGCGCGGCGACGAATGACTCGCGCAGGCCGGCGTCGTCCTCGCGCGGGTTTTTCGCGTGCGCGCCGAACTCGTAGATGTCGTACCAGGCGCGCATGCGGTAGCCGTTGTTCACGGTCACCGGCCGCACCGGCGCACGCGGCAGCAGCCAGCGCACGGGGCCGATCGACGCCAGGTCGATCTCGTCGGCGAAGGGCAGGAAGTCGGTGCCGTCAGCACCCAGGCCATGCAGCACGATGACGCTGGCCACCGCGTCGCCGGCGGGGTGGACTTCGATGGTTTGAAGCGAACTCATGCGGGCATGCTACGCGATGCCCACCGCGCGCATCGCCGCGGCGCGCAGGTCGTCGAGGCCGACATCCGTGGCCAGGCGCCAGGCCCGCTCGTCGTCGTCCGGCGCTTCGCGCGACTGCCACTGCCGCTCGAGTACCGCCAGGTCGGCATCGGACGCATCGTGGTTGTTGGCCACGCGACGGCGCACGCGCTCGCGCAGCACGGCCGCGGGCGCGTGGCACTCGATCAGCGTGAGGTGGGCGCCACAGCCGCGGGCGAGGTCGCGCATCGCCGCGCGCTCGTGGCGGCGCAGGAACGCGGCGTCGACGACCGTGTGCAGTCCGGCACCGAGCAGCGTGGCGGCCAGCGCGCGCAGGCGCGTGTAGGTGCGCTCGGTGGCCTCACTGCCGTACAGCTGCAAGGCCTGCGCCGAGTCGGGGCGAGTCAGCGCGCGCAGGCCGAACAGACGCTTGCGCTCGACGTCCGAACGAACGCGGATCGCACCCAGTGACTCGACGAGCATCTGCGCGACGGTGCTCTTGCCGCTGCCCGACACGCCGCTCGTCATGACCAGGTTCAGCGGGCCCCTGCGCGGCGCGGCCAGCGTTTCGGCGAGCACGAGGTCGCGCTCGAACGCGGCCCAGGCCTGGCGGTCGTGCTGCTCGACACGCAGCAGCGCGACCTTGGCGCGCACCATGGCGCGGTAGACGGCAAAGAAGCGCAGCGTGGCCAGGCCGCCATAGTCGCCGGTGTGCTCGGCGTAGGCGTTGACCAGGCGCCACGCGAGCGCCGCAAACCCGTGGCGGTGCAG
>JAOUIM010000141.1 GCA_029884035.1 Aquincola sp.
GAAACCCAGGGCGGCAGGTTCCGCGGCGCAGCGGTGGGGTCCACCGCAGGCTTCTCGTACACCGCACAGGTGGTCGAGGTCGAGGTCGACGAAGAGACCGGCGCGGTGCGCGTGCTGCATTGCTGGGCCGCGCAGGACTGTGGCCGCGCCTTGAACCCGATGGCGGTCGAGGGCCAGGTGCAGGGCGCCGTCTGGATGGGCCTGGGCCAGGCGCTGGCCGAGGAGACGCAGTACCACGAGGGCCTGATGCTGCGAGCCAACTTCCTCGACTACCGCATCGCCACCGCGGCCGAGTCGCCGCCGATCGACGTGACGCTCATCGAAAGCATCGACCCGCTCGGCCCCTTCGGCGCCAAGGAGGCGAGCGAGGGCGGCCTGCTCAGCACGGCACCGGCCGTGGCCGCCGCAGTGTTCGACGCGATCGGCGTGCGCGTGCACGATCTGCCAATCACGCCGGACCGCCTGCTCAAGATGGTCACGCAGCGCCGGCGCGAGGCGAAGCGCGACGCGTCGCGCGCGGCAATGCCCATGGGCTGACGCGATGCAGCCGCTGGCCGACTTCGAACTGCAGCGGCCGTCGCGGCTCGTCGACGCGCTGGCGCTGCTCGCACGAGACGGCGCGATGGCGATGGCCGGCGGCACCGACCTGCTGCCCAACCTGCGAAGGGGCCTGCATGCGCCAACTCTGATGGTCGACCTCGGCGCCGTCGCCAGCTTCGACGCGATCGAAGGGACGGCAACACACTGGCGCCTGGGCGCCGGTGCCACGCTGGCCGCGATGGCGAGCCACCCCGCGCTCGCCGCGTCGCTGCCGGCGCTGGCGCAGGCCGCAAGCGAAGTCGCCGGGCCCGGCCACCGAAGTGCCGCCACGCTCGGTGGCAACCTGTGCCAGGACACGCGCTGTGTGTTCTACAACCAGAGTGCGTGGTGGCGCGAGGCCAACGGCTATTGCCTCAAGCGCAGCGGCAGCGTGTGCCACGTCGCGCCGCAGGGGCAGCACTGCCATGCCGCGTTCGAGGGCGATGTCGCGCCGGCGCTGATCGCCTACGACACCGAGGCCGAAGTCGCTGGCCCGCAAGGCCCGCGCCGCCTGCCGCTCGCGGCGCTGTACCGCGACGACGGCGCCGCGCATCTGGCGCTCGAGCGCGGCGAGCTGGTGGTTGCGCTGCACGTGCCGCGACCCGCAGCCGGCAGCGCAAGCGGCTATCGCAAGCAACGCGTGCGCGGCGCGATGGATTTCCCGCTCGCTGGCGTGGCGGTGCGACTGCGGCGCGAGGGCGACCGACTGGCCGACCTCGCGGTGGCGATCAGCGGCACCAATTCGCGACCGTTCCGGCTCGAGGGCACCGACGCGCTGCTCGGCCGCGGGCTCGACGATGGGCTGCTGGCCGAGCTCGGCAAGCTCGCGCACAAGCAGGTCAGCCCGATGCGCAGCACCGTCACCGCGGCGCACCACCGGCGCCTGGTGGCCGCGGTGGCCGCGCAGCGCCTGGTGCGCGAACTGTGGTCGGCATGAACGGCGCCGAATCCCTGCTCGCGCGCCATGACGCGGCGCGCACCGCGATCGAGTGCGAAGGCGTCACGGTCAGCTTCGGCGAATTGCGCGAACGCGTCGCGCGCGCCGCCGGCGCGTGGCGGGCGAACGGACTGCGGGCCGGACAGCCCGTCGCGATCAAGTTGCCCGACGGCATCGACTGGGCCGTGGCGTGGCTCGGCACGGTATGGGCGGGCGGCGTCGCGGTGGGTGTCAATCCACGCATCCCGTCCGCCGAGTGGCAGACCGCGCTCGAGGAAGCCGGCTTCGCGCTGATCGTGGCGGAAGCCGCCGACGACACACCCGCGTCGTGGCGACATCTGCTGCTGCCGCTGGGCAACGCGCGGCGCGCCTGGGCAGTGGCCGAGTCGATCGCCCCGGTGTCGCTTGCCGCCGACGATCCGGCGCTGTGGGTCCACTCATCGGGCAGTTCGGGCCGGCCCAAGGCAGTGGTGCATTCGCACCGCACGCTCGCTCGCATCGCACGCGTGTCGAGCGAGCGCCTGGGCATCGGCCCCGGCGACCGCCTGCTCGCCAGCTCGCGCCTGTTCTTCACCTACCCGCTGGTCAACGTGCTGCTCGCGGGCCTGGCGATCGGCGCCACGGTCCTGCTCGACCCCGAGTGGCCCACTGCGGCGTCACTTGCCCGCACCATCGCGCAACTGCGGCCGAGCGTGCTGTTCAGCGTGCCGACGCTGTACCGCGCGCTCCTCCACGGCGACGGGCACGAAGGTCTGGCCGAGGGCATCGCGCGCGCCGGCGTGCGTCTGTGCGTGTCGGCCGGCGAGGCGCTGTCGCCGCAACTGCGCCAGGCCTGGCAACACGCCAGCGGCTTGCCGATGTTCGACGGCTACGGCTGCGCGGAGACGCTGGTCCTCGTGCTCGGCGCGGCCGACGGCGACGGCTGGCTGCAGCCCTCGCCCGGCGTGCGCGTGCGGCCGCTCGATCGCGACGCCGTCGCGCAGGGCCTGCCCACACGCTTGCTGATCGAGGCCGAAACGCTGGCACTCGGCTACCACGACCGCCCCGCCGCGCAGGCCGAATCGTTCCGCGGCGGCGCGCTGTGCCCGGCGGACCTTTTCGTGCAGCAGGGCCACGGCTGGCGCTTCGCCGGGCGCGAGGACTCGCTGGTCAAGCTGCGCGGGCGCTGGGTCGACCTCGCCGCGCTCGAGGAGACGCTCGCTGCGAGGCTGCCCGGACTGCGCGAAGCCGCTGCGGTCTGCACGCCCGATGCCGATGGCCTGGATGCCATCACGCTGTACTTCGTCGCCGACGATGCACATGCCGTGCGTGCACGCCTGAGCGAGCGCATCGCCCTGCTGCCGCCGCACCAGCGGCCGGCACGGCTCGAACAGCTCGACGTGCTGCCGCGCACCGCCACGGGCAAGCTGCTGCGGCGCCAGCTCGCCGCGCTGTCGCAGCAGGTGAGCGCATGACAGGCCGCGACGCGATCGGCGCGCGGGTCTGGCGTGAAAGCGATGCCACGACGCACATCGACGTGCGCGGGCTGCCGCCGCCGCAGCCGCTGATCCAGATCCTGCAGCTGGTGCAGCGTATGGGCGACGGTGCGGTCGTCATCGTCCACCACGACCGCGACCCGGTCTGGCTCTACCCTGAGCTCGCGCAGATCGGCTGGTGGGCCGATGTGGTCGATGGCGATCCCGGAGAGGTTCGGCTGCGCCTGGCGCGCAGCACCCCATGATGGCGGTGGCGCAGGAACGACCGCCGCCGACGCGTCGCGTGGGAGGCCAGTTCCTCGCCGGTGCGGGCGGGCGCCTGTTGCCCGCGTCGGTGCCGCTGCGCTGGTTCGCCGCGGCCGCGGTGTTCCATGCGCTGGCCTGGCTCGCGCTGGCTGCCGGCGCGTCGCAATGGCCCGGATGGCGCGGCGGACCGGGGTGGCCGCTGGCAGCGCTGCACCTGGTCACGGTCGGCACCCTGGTGAGCAGCGCCATCGGCGCCAGCCTGCAGTTGCTGCCGGTGGCCACGCGCCAGCCCGTGCGCGGGCCGCGCCTCGCGGCGCTGCTCTGGTGGCTGTACGTGCCCGGCGCCGCGCTGCTGGCGCTCGGCATGGGGCTCGCGCAACCAGCGTGGATGGTCGCCGGTGCGGCGCTCGTGCTTCCGGTGCTCGGCATTTGGGGCCTGTTGCTCGCGCTCAACCTGCGCGGCGCGCGCGGCATGCCCGGCGTTGTGCTGCACGGCTGGGGCGCGGCGGCATCACTGCTCGTGCTGATGGGCAGCGCCGCGGCGTTGGTGGCCCTGTGGAACGGCACGCCGCTGCTGCCGCGCGACGACGCACGCGCGCTGCACGCCGCCGCCGGCGTGATCGGCGTGATGGGCCTGCTCGTTCTCGGCCTGTCGTCGATCCTGCTGCCGTTGTTCGCGCTCGCCCCGGTGCCCGACGAAGGCGCGCAGCTGCGATCGGGCGCGACCGTGTGCGTGGCGTTGCTGCTGATGGCGCTGGCCGCCTTCGCGCCCGCAGGATCGGACGCGGCGCAGGTGCTGCGATGGACTGCGCTGCTGGCGGCGGCATGGGCCCTGGCCACACATGTGCGCGCGATGCGGCGCTCGTGGGCCGAGGGGCTGCGCAGTGACCTCGGCCGCAGCGGCCGGCTCTTTCGCATCGGCTGGGGCGGCGCGGCACTCGCGATCTCATTCACCGCGATCGGGCTCGTGCGGGGGCACGATGGCGCGGACCTGCCCTGGGGGCCGCTGGCCGTGCTGGCGGCGCTGGGCGGCTGGCTGCTGAGCATCCTGTTCGGCGTCCTGCAGCGCATCCTGCCGTTTCTTGCGTCGCTGCACGCCGCGCGCCGCGCCGGCCGGCGCCCTCCCACGCCTTCGGCGCTGACCGCCGAAGGCCCGCTGCGCGTGCACGAGGCCGCGCACCTGGCCGCACTCGTGCTGCTGGCCGCCGCGCTGGTCAATCGGTCACCGGCATGGCTGCTGGCGGCGGCTGCGCTCGGCTTCGTCGGTGCCCTGGCGTTCGTCGGCTTCGTGGGTGTGCTGGCGCTGCGACTGCACCGCGCCGCGCGCAGGAGTGCGACCGATGCTTGACCTGAGACAGGGAACGCCCGCGCCGGGCATCGTAGGCTGAACACAAGACTGATTCCACCCCGCAGGACACCATGCATTTCCAGCGCCAGGTCTCCCAGGCCCTCGACGCCGAGCACCGCAGCAGCCTGAACCTGCTCGACCAGCTCGAGCGCGCGCTCGTGCGTGGTCAGGACGACGAACTGACAGCGCTGGCCCGGCCGCTGATCCGCCAGATCGACGCCGAGGTCGCTCGCCACTTCGGCTTCGAGGAGGACGAACTGTTCCCGCGCCTGCGAGAGGCCGGCGACGGCGACATTGCCACGCTGCTCGAGCAGGAACACGCCGACATCCGCGAGCTGTGTGCCGAACTGCGGCCGCTGCTCGACGCGCTGGCTGCAGGCACCCTCGCGGCCGCACAACGGGCGCCATTGCGGCGTCTCGCACTCGAGCTCGTCGAGCGCATGGTGTCGCACATCCAGAAGGAGACCATGGGCCTGCTGCCGCTGCTCGAGGATCTTCTCGACGAACCGACCGACCAAGCCCTGTCGCTGGCCTACGCCGCCGCCTGACGACCCGCCCCACCGCATGAAAGGCCACGCCATGCTGTCGATGCCCGTCACGCCCCGCAGCTTCACGATCCGGCCGCTCGCCCCCGCGGACCTGGCCACCGTGGTCGCGATCGACACCGCCAGCGAGGGCCGCACGCGCCGCGAGTACATCGAGCGCCGGCTGCGCGCGGCGCAGCGCGAGCCGGCATTGCACGCACAGTTCGCCGCCGTCGACGGCGACGGCGTGGTCGGGTTCATCCTCGCACGCGTGCTGGCCGGCGAGTTCGGCCGCCGCCGCCGCGCGCTGCGGCTCGAGCTGATGGGCGTGCGCGCCGACCGCCGCGGCAGCGGCATCGGCCGAACGCTGTTCGATGCGCTGGCATCCTGGGGCCGACGCCATGGATGCGCCGAGGTCCGCACTGTGGCGAGCTGGCGCGACAGCACGATCCTGGCCTGGTTCGACGGGCTGGGCTTCGAGCTAGCGCCCGAAGTTATCGTCGACAGCCGCGTGGACGGCGGAAGTTACCGGCCCGAACGCGACGACGCGATGCGCTCGCACGATGGCGCGGCCAGCGAAATCGATTACGGCCGCACCGAGGGCAACGACCACGAACGCCTGGCTCGCGACTGCGCCGACGTGAGTTCGATGGTGAGCGCCGACCTCGACGCGATCGTCCGCGTCGACCGCGGCATCACCGGCCGCGACAGGCGCGAGTACATCGCCGCGCGCCTGGCCGAGGCGATGGGTGACACCAGCGTTCGCGTGTCGCTGGCTGCGCGCTGCGACGGCGCGGTCGTCGGCTACCTGATGGCGCGTGCCGACCTTGGCGACTTCGGCCGCTCGGAGCCGGTGGCGGTGATCGACACGCTCGGTGTCGATCCCGAGTACGAACGGCGCGGCGTCGGCCACGCGCTGATCTCGCAACTGGTGGCCAACCTCGGCGCGTTGCGCGTCGAGCGCGTCGAGACCATCGTGCCGCTGCGCGACCTGGCCCTGCTCCATTTCCTGTATGCGGTGGGGTTCGATCCGGGCGAGCGCCTGTCCTTCGTTCGTCGCCTGCCCGAAGAGACCGCATGACGATGACGGTCGACGAGGACCGCGTGCGCGACGCGCTGCGCAGGGTGACCGACCCCGAAGCGGGCATGAACATCGTCGACCTCGGCCTGGTCTACGGCATCGAGATCGGCGAGGGCGGTGCCGTCAGGCTGGAGCTCACGATGACCAGCGCCGCCTGCCCGATGGCCGACATGATCGTCGGCGACGTGCGCAACGCGCTGGCCGGCGAGTTCGGTGCCGCGACGCCGGTGGAGGTCGAGATCGTGTGGGACCCGCCATGGACACCGGAGCGCATGAGCGACTTCGCGCGCGAGCACTTCGGCTGGGCGCCTCGGTGAGCGCAGACGCTGGCACAACACGCCGCCCCGCGTGGTGGCGACTGCCGCTGCTGGTGTTCGGTTTCGTCGCGCTGTTCGCCGGCGTGGGTGCGGGCCTGGCCCGGTTGGCCTGGCCGGTGCCCGACGTCGTGGCGGGCGTGGCAGCATTGCACGGGCCTTTGATGGTGTGCGGCTTCTTCGGCGTGGTGATTTCGCTCGAGCGTGCGGTCGCCATCGCACGGCCGTGGGCCTACGCCGCACCCTTGTGTGCAGGCCTGGGCACGGCGGCACTGCTGCACGGTGCCGGTGGCGCCACGGCCTGGCTCTACCTCGCCTCCAGCGTGCTGCTGCTGGCGGCGTCGCTGCGGGTTCTCGCACGCCAGCGCGAGGGCTTCACGCTGGTGATCGTGCTGGGTGCCGCGTGCTGGTGCGTCGGCACCGCGATGTGGGCGCTGGGTGCGCCGGTGCACCGCATCGCCGGCTGGTGGATCGGCTTCCTGGTGCTCACTATCGCTGGCGAGCGGCTCGAGCTCTCGCGCTACCTGCCGCCTTCGCCCGTGGCACGGCGCGTCTTCGCTGCCATCGTCGTGCTGCTGCTCGCCGCACTGGTGATGTGGCCCTTGCCTTGGGCGCCGAACCTCGTCGGCGTGGCGCTGCTCGCCCTGGCCGCATGGCTGCTGCGGCAGGACATCGCGCGGCGCACCGTCAGGCAGCAGGGCCTTACGCGCTTCATCGCGGTGTGCCTGCTGTCGGGCTACTTCTGGCTCGCAGTCGGCGGCGCGGTGATCGCGGTGGCCGGGCTCACGCCGGGCCACGGCGCGTACGACGCCGCGCTGCACGCGCTGCTGCTGGGCTTCGTGTTCTCGATGGTGTTCGGGCACGCGCCGATCATCTTTCCGGCGGTGCTGCGGGTGGCGGTGCCCTACCGGCCTTGGTTCTATCTGCCGCTCGTGCTGCTGCACGCGTCGTTGGCGCTGCGACTCGCCGGCGATGCGGCCGGCGACGTCGCAGCCAGACGCTGGGGCGCAATGGGCTCGACGCTGGCGCTGTTGACATTCATCGCCGGCATCCTGTCGTCGGTGCTGCTCGCCGGCCGCCGAGAGTCCGCGCTGCGATCGTAGGTTTGGCGGTCACACCACACGCGCGAAGCGCGGGTACGCCAGACTACGGCTTGCAAACCTTCGACGCTGTCAACGTCTCGCCACCACCATGTTCGGCCCCGTCACCATCCCCTATGGCAGCAAGCTGCTGTTCAACACGATCAAGCTCAAGCCGGGCGTCACCGCCGACGACGTCGAGGAGTCGCTGGCCGAGATGTGCAACGTCGTCAAGGAAACCTACGGCGGCGAGCGCGGCGGCTTCATCGCCGGGCAGGTCTTTCGCTGCGCCGGCTTCCTCTCGGCCGAAGGCTCGCTGGGCGCCAGCGCGGCTGACAGCGGCGCCGACCACGATCTGGTCATCGCCACCTACTGGCGCTCCTTCGACCAGCACGAGCGTTCACATGCCGACGCCGTGTTCAGGGAGAAATTCGGCAAGCTGGCGCAGCACTGCAGCGCCACGCACGAACTCGGCTACGAGATGCTGTGGCAGGGTGCTTACGAGGGCTGATGCCGAGGCGTCAGCTCTTGATACCCCCGCACCACGCAAGCCAGGCGCGCTGACACCCGATCAGGGCACGCCTTCGTTCTTCGCCTGCAGTTCCTCCGGCGTCTCGATGAAGTCCGGGTGCTGAACGATGCAATCCGCCCGGCAGGCGCGCCTGCACTGCGGCTCGTCCTCGTCGCCGACGCACTCGGTGCAGCGCAGTGGGTCGATCACGTAGATCGCTTGGCCCACCGAGATCGCGCGCTCGAGCACACCGGCTTTCAGGCGGTGCCGCCTTCGTCGATCAGCAGGGCCATGGCCTTGGCTCGCCTTTGTTGGTGGTCGTTCAGGCCGCAGCGGCCTGCTCGAGCTCGGCCAGCCGCGCGTGGCGGAAGGCTCCCCACAGTGC
>JAOUIM010000542.1 GCA_029884035.1 Aquincola sp.
CAGGCGGCCGCTGAGCTCGGGGTGCGGCGTCACGCCACTGTCGAGCACGGCGACCGCGGCGCGCGCGCCGCTGCTGCCGGCGGTCTGCTGGATCCAAGCGGTCTCGAAACCCGCCACGCCACGCAGGCGCTGATCGAGCGGCAAGCCATCGCTACCCTGCACCCGCTGCAACCACCACTGCTGGTTGAAACCGGCAAAGTATGGATCGTTGGGCAGGTTCGGCGCAGCCTGCGCGCGTTGTTCACGCGTGGCAGGCACCGCCCACGCGACCTCGGGCAGCGCAGCCAGACGCACCGCGAGCGCCTGTGCCTGGTCGTGCGACAAGGAGTGATCGAACAGCAGCCGCTGCGCGCTCGCGCCGACCGCGTCGCGCCGCGCCAGCCGCAACCCGGGCAGCGATTGCAGCGCGCGATCCCATCGCGCCTGCTCGCGCTTGGCCAGTGCCGACGGCGCGGAGGTTCCCGCGGAGAGGCGTTGCGCCCGGTCCAGCACGAACGCGGCGTGCTCGGGCGCGTCGCGCAGCTGCACGATCAAGCCTTGGACCGGTGGTGTTGCAGTTCGAGCGCGATCGAACGCCCAGGCAGGGGCCCACGGAAGTTGCAACGCCAACCCGACGGCGAACAGGGTGGCGCACCGCAGTAGGCCCCGTGACCGGTGCGGTTCAGTTGCGCTGGGCAAACGGCCGCTCATGCAGTTGGTGTGTCGAGGCGCGGCCACGCGCAATTCATCGCGCGCCGCACCGCGTTCGGCGGCGCAGTGCGACGGAGGCGATCGCCAGACCGAACAGCCAGGCCCAGGACATCGTGCCGCCGCCACCGCCACCACCGGTCGCGGGGGGAGGGGGCGGCGCACCGGTCACGTTGAGCGCGAAGTCGGTTGCGGTGGCAATGCCTCGGTCGTCGAGCAGGGTCAGCTGCACCGTGAAGCGGCCACCGCCGGTTGGCACCACGTTCGCGGTCTCCTGGTCGGTCGCACCGGCGAAGGCAGTCACGATGCCGCCGGGCTCGACGATCGCCCAGCGGCGCGACACGATGCTGCGGCCTGCGGGAACCACTGAGGCGGCCGATGACAAGACCACGGTCTGCTGCGCCTCGGGCGCCGCCGGCTGGGCGCTGACCGCGGGCTGCAGCGCGGCGCCGGCACCGAGCACCGAGCGGACCGCCGCATTGGCGTCGAGCATGCCTGCGCCGCACGTGGTTGTGGTGCAGTAGCACTCGAGTTGGTCGAAGTTGCCCGGCGCCTGGCATGTGGGAACGGCGTCGCCGGGCCCACTGCTCGCCGGGAACGGTCGCGCGGTCGAGGTCAGCGCAGTGCGCACCTGCGCCGGCGTGAGCGATGGCTTCACCGAGTACAGCAGCGCCGCGGTGCCCGCCACCAGCGGCGACGAGAAACTGGTGCCGACGCTCGGGTTGAAAGCGTCGCTGTAGGACGATGACGCGGGCGCCTGGCGGCCAGTATCCAGCGTGGTCAGGATCGGATAAAGGCACGGTTCGTTGACGCCGATGTTGACGCAGTTCCCCCCCGGGGCCGCGATGGTGATCGACGAGCCGACATCGGAGAAGCCGACCTTGGTGCCGACATGGCGCAGCCCGACCACGCCGATCACGCCCGGGCAATTGGCCGGCGACCCTGCATCGCGGCCGGCGCTGTTGCCCGCCGCGGCAACGACCACGGCGCCTCGCGCGATCGCGTCGGCCACCGCACTCGCGTCTTCGGTACTGCATGCGCCGCCCGTACCCAGACTCAGATTGATCACCTTGGCCGGGTTCGGATTGGCGGGGACGCCGGGCACGGCGATGCCTGCGGCCCAGCGGATCGCAGCGTTGATGTCGCTGGTGTAGCCGAAGCACTTGCCCAGCACGCGCACCGGCAGGATGCGCACGTGGCGGCCCGTGCCGGCCATGCCCACCGCGTTGCCGGTCGCCGCGGCAACGATGCCGCTGACCTGAGTGCCGTGCCAGGAACTGTCCGAGGCCGTGCAGTCGGTCCACAGCGTGGGATTGGCATTGATTTCTGCCTGCGTCAGCCAGTCGCCGGGATCGCTCGGATCGCTGTCGCGGCCATTGCCGTCGTTGGAGATCGCGCTGTCGCTGACCATGTCGTAGCCGGCCAGCAACTTGCCCGCGAGGTCGGGGTGGTTCTTGCGCACGCCGGTGTCGAGCACAGCGA
>JAOUIM010000142.1 GCA_029884035.1 Aquincola sp.
GCCGGCCGCTACGACGCGTAGTGCGCCTGGCGATGCGGGCGTCGGTCAGGCATCGACGCCCGGTATCGCGTGCAATCGATCCGGTGAGCGCCTAAGATCCGTGCCCTCAGTCTTCTCGTCGGGCTCGGGCGCCGACAGCATCGGCTGCCAGGGGCCGCGAACGCGGAGCACGCCGCCCGAAGCTTGGGCGAGTGCGATCGAAGGTCCTCACTGGAGATACATCGATGAAGCTCTACACCCACCCCATCTCGACCACCTGCCGCCCGATCATGATGTTCGCGGCCGAGCAGGGCATTCCGCTGGAGATGCAGGTCGTCGACCTGTTCACCGGCGAGCACACCAAGGCGCCTTACGGCGCGATCAACCCGAACCACCTGATCCCGGTGCTCGAGGACGGCAACTTCCGGCTCACCGAGAGCTCGGCCATCATGAAGTACCTGGCCGACAAGGTGGGCTCGCCGATGTACCCGAAGGATCTGCAGCAGCGTGCGCGCGTCAACGAGCGCATGGACTGGATCAACACCCAGCTCGGCCGCGAGTTCTGCTACGGCGTGGTCTACCCGCAGATCTTTCCCCACCACAAGCGCCGCAGCGCCGAAGCGCAGGAGGCCACGCTGCAGTGGGGCAAGGAACACGCGCAGGGCTGGCTGAAGGTGCTCGACGAACACATCCTTGGCCCGGGGAACAACTACCTGTGCGGTGATTCGCTGACGATCGCCGATTTCTACGGCGCCGCGTTCCTCACGCTCGGCGAAGTCGTCGGTTGCCGCTTCTCCGACTATCCCAACGTGCAGCGCTGGCTGGGCCGGATGAAGGCGCTGAAGAGCTGGAAGCAGGTCAACGAGACGCTCGACGGCGTCGTGGCTGCCAACAAGGACAAGTCGTTCGTGAGCATCTGAGTTGTACACCTTCATGCGCGGCCCCGACGGAGCCACCAGCGACAACCCGGGCTGCTTCCTGGAGGTCGTGCCGCAGTCGCGCATCGTCTGCACGTCGATGCTCACCGGTGACTGGCGGCCCGCGATCTCCTGGTTGCCCGTGACCGCGATGATCACCCTGGCCGATGAGGAGGGCAGCACGCGCTACACCGCCACCGTGATGCACCCCGACGCCGCGACGCGCGACAGGCATGAGCAGATGGGTTTCTTCCAGGGCTGGAACCTCTGCATCGACCAGCTCGATGCCTTTGCACGGGAGATCGGCTAGCGAGGCGCAGGCGCCCACCACGCTGCCTCACAGCCGGGGACCGCGCGGCAGCCCGTCCTTGTCGTACGGGCTGAGGTAAGCGCGCCAGATCCAGCCCGCCAAGACAAGGAGCAGCAACGCACCGAGCCACGGCCAATGCGCGGCGGCGAGGTCGACGAAGCGGCGGGCCAGCGGTGCATCATCGCCGCGCTCGTCGTTGGCCTGCACTGGCGCCACCCGAACGATCGCCGTCTTCTCGGCGAGGGGAGCGACCGCGGCGTCGCTCGCGGCGATGGTTGGCGTCGACACAGGCGTCCGTTCGGATCCCTGAGCCGCCGAAGCCGCATCGGCCACATGCACCACCTTCGGCGGCGTTGGCGCAGGCACCGATGCGGGAAGCGCTCGCGACGCACGCTCGCTCGAGGCGCTGGGCCCCCGCCGCGCCGGTGGATCGGGCGCCACCGTCGTCACGGGCGCTGCCGGGGCCGCCGAGGCGGCTCTTGCCGCGCCCCAACGGCGATACAGCACCTTGTACGCGCCCGACTCGCAATTGCCGATGACCTTCGCGTCCGACGGCGTCGGCGTGCCCGCCGGCACTGCCTCCAGCGAGAAGCCACGCACGCCGTTGGATTCGAAGCGCGCCGCCAGCGCAGCCTTGAAGTCGTCGCAGGCGGCGGTCTGGGCCTGCGCACCCGCGGCGAACGCGACGGCAACGACCAGCATGCCCACCACACTGCGGGTCAGACCCCGGTCCATGCCTGCGTCCATCGTCGGCTCCATTGCTTCGAGCGCGGCATTGTCGCAAGGCGCGCGCAGCGCGAGGCCGTGCGGCACGAAGCCGGGGCTTGTCCCGCGGCGCCGGCGGGTGCGGCAGCGGCGAAAAAAACGTGGCCTGTGGCTCATTCTTCGCGAGCCGCGCTGATCCATCATGGGCGTCAACACGAGCGGCTGGCCATCGACCTCGACAATGGGCCGATGCCCACCCCTGCCGCCCTGGCGATCCGCACCTCGTGATCGACGCATGTTGAGCCTGATCCGCCTCACCGTCCGTCGCGCCAGGCAGGAGCGCCTGCCCCAGGCGGCGGGCAGCCTGACGTTCACGACCCTGTTGTCGATCGTTCCGCTGGCCGCGGTGGGCTTTGCGCTGTTCACTCGGTTCCCGCTGTTCGGCCCGTTCGAGACCGCGCTCGAGGACCTGCTGCTGCGCAACCTGCTGCCGGCGGACATCGCGCGCACCGTCCTCACGATCGTGCATGAGTTCGCCGTGAAGGCCAGCGGCCTGACGCTGGTGAGTTCGCTGCTGGTGCTGGCCACGGCCATCGCCATGCTGCTGACCGTCGAGAACGCGCTCAACCGCATCTGGAACGTGCGGAAGAACCGACCGATCTTCAAGCGTCTGGTGCTGTACCTGGCGGTGCTTGCACTCGGACCGCCGGCCCTCGGCGTGAGCCTGTGGGCCACGTCCTACGTGCTGGGCGTGTCGATGGGCTGGATCGGCCCGCTGCCGCCGTCGGCCGCGTTCGTGCTGAACCTCGGCCCGGTCGCCCTGAGCTGGGCGGGCCTCGCGTGCCTCTTCTATTTCGTGCCGAACACGCGGGTGCGGCGGCGCGATGCGATCGCAGGCGGCTTGTGCGCGAGCCTCGCGCTCGAACTGGGCAAGCGCGGCTTCGCGACCTACCTTGTCAAGATCCCGACGTACAAGGCCGTGTACGGGGCCTTCGCGGTCTTCCCGGTCTTCCTGCTGTGGGTGTACTTCTCGTGGCTGGTGACGCTGGCTGCAGCGCTCATTGCCGCCAACCTGGACCGAGCCGCCGCAACGAGGTCTGCCGCGCGGCGTTGAGGCGGGCGTTCCATGCCGGGCGACCGTGTACGTCTCGACACCTGCACCCTGTGCCACGCCGCCACGACCGTCAACCCGTCTGCGCGGCGAGGGGGCCGGGTCGCACGAGACGCACGCGAACCTCGTGCGTGCCGCCGTCGTTGACCAGCGCGACGGCATCGCCGGCACTGGCGACGCCATCGACGCTGAGTCCGGCCGCGTCGGCTCGTTCCACCTGCACGTGGTACTGGGTGTCGCGGAAGCGATAGGTCAAAGCAAAGCCCGGCCAATCCGCCGGCATGCACGGCCGCACACGCAGCCAGGCCCCGTCGTCGCCCACCTCAAGCTGAACGCCGAGCAGCGACTCGACGATGAGCCGGTACATCCATCCGGCCGAGCCGGTGTACCAGCTCCAGCCGCCACGGCCGGTGTGCGGTGCCACGCTGTAGACATCGGCCGCGACGACGTAGGGCTCTATCTTGTAGGTCGCGACCTCCTCGGCCGTGCGGCCGTGGTGCAGCGGATTGATCAGGTCCATCAACCACCACGCTCGAGCCGCATCACCGAGGGCGGCGAAGGCCATCGCCGCCCACACCGCGCTGTGCGTGTACTGCCCACCGTTTTCGCGCACCCCGGGTACGTAGCCGGCGATGTAGCCGGGGTTGGGGCCGCGGCGGTCGAACGGCGGGTCCAGCAGCTGCACCAGGCGCGCCTCGGGGCGCACCAGGCGGGCCGCCACCGCATCCATCGCGCGCTGCGCACGCTGCGTCTGGCCGACGCCTGACAACACCGCCCAGCTCTGCGCGATCGAATCGATCTGGCATTCGACGCCGTCCTGCGATCCCAACGCTGTGCCATCGTCGAAGTAGGCGCGCCGGTACCAGTCGCCATCCCAGGCGTTGGCCTCGAGCCGAACCGCGAGTTGTTCGCGCTCCGCGTCGCATCGCTGCGCGAATGGCTCGTCGGCATGGCGGCGTGCCAGGCTAGCGAACTGCCGCAGCACGTCGCAGAAGAAGAAACCCAACCACACGCTCTCGCCGCGGCCGTGGTGGCCGACCTCGTTCATGCCGTCGTTCCAGTCGCCGGTGCCCATCAGCGGCAGGCCGTGCGCGCCGTAGCGCATGCCGTGCAGCACGGCGCGCACCGCGTGCTGGTACAGGTCTGCGATCTGGTTTGATCGCTGCGGCAGGTCGTAGTACGAGTCGTCGGCGGGCGGCACCGGCCGGCCCTCGAGGAAGGACACGCTCTCGCCCAGCACGCCGCTGTCGTGCGTGGCGTTCACGTAGCGGCACAGCGCCAGCGGCAGCCACAGGAAGTCGTCGGAGATGCGCGTGCGCACGCCGCGGCCCGCGGGCGGGTGCCACCAATGCTGTACGTCGCCCTCGACGAACTGGCGGCTGGCGCACAGCAGCAGGTGTTCGCGCAGCACTTCCGGGCGCGTGTGCACCAGCGCCATCGCGTCCTGCAACTGGTCGCGAAAACCGTAGGCGCCGCCCGACTGGTAGTAGCCGCTGCGCGCCCACATTCGACACGCCAGCGTCTGGTAGACGAGCCACCCGTTGGCCAGCAGGTTCAGTGACACATCGGGTGTGTTCACTTGCACCGCACCGAGCGTGTGGCGCCAGTGCGCGTGGACCGCTTCGAGGGCCTCGCGCTGCGCCGCGCTGCCGCGAAAGCGTTGCACCAGTTGGCCGGCTTCGTCGAGGCTGCGCCCCATGCCGAGACGAAAGACGATTTCGCGCGTCTGCCCCGGGGCCAGGTCAATCGGCACCTGGATCGCAGCGCAGGGGTCGAGGCCGGCGCCGACGCGGCCCGACAGGTGTCGCCGCCGAAGTGCCGCCGGGCTGCCCAGCGAGCCATTGCGGCCGATGAACTCGGTCCGGTCGCCGGTGACGGTGGCCAGCGCGCGGTCACTGTCGTCGACGTCGAAGAAGGCGATCCAATCACCGAAGTCGTTGCTGAACGGGTTGCGTGCATACAGCGCGCCGTTGTCTTTGGCGATCTCGGTGCTGACGTGAGGCGCCGTCTTGGCGCGCATGTCGCCCAGTACCCATTCGACGTAGCCCGTGGCCGACAGGCGCCGCGGGCGGTCGCTGTCGTTGCGCAGCACCAGCACCGAGAACTTCACTGCAGCGTCGAGCGCGACGAACATCGTCAGCTCGCCGTGGATGCCCCTGGCGTCGTGCTCGAACACGCTGTAGCCGAAGCCGTGACGCGTCAGGTAGGGCACCGCGTCGCCCTCGTCCGCCGCGCCGGGCAGCGAGGTCGGGTGCCAGACCTCGCCGGACTCTTCGTCGCGGAGGTAGATCAGCTCGCCACCGGCATCGGTCACCGGGTCGTTGTGCCAGGGCGTCAGGCGCAGCTCGTGGGCGTTCTCGCACCAGGTGTAGGCGCTGCCGGCTTCTGACACCACGGTTCCGAAACGCGGATTCGCCAGCACGTTGACCCAGGGTGCGGGAGGTCGCCGTCCGGCCATGGGCGCGATGACGTACTCGCGCCCGTCGGGTGCGAAGCCGCCGAAGCCGTTGTCGAAGATCAAGCCTCGCGTCGATGCCGGCCCCGCGCCCGCCAGTGCCGGCTCCTCCGCAGGGTCCCGACCGGGAAGCGCCGCCATGGTGCGCGCGCTGGCACCAAGGGCGCAACGCGCCGCTCGGCGGCCGGTTTGCGCATGATCTGCTGTTCGAGTGGCCCGTGCCGGTCATTGACGATGACCCGCGCCACGGCCTGCAACAGGATGCGGTCCTCGCCGGCGATCTGCTCGGCATGACGCACGAAGATGCCGCCCGGTCGGTCGACCACTTGTGCTTCGATGCCGGCGGCGATGAGTCCGAGGATCTGCTCCTGCAGGCGCTGCCGATAGCCATCGCGTTCTTCGTTCCATATGACCAGATCGACCGCCAGGCCCTTCAGACGCCACCAGGCGTGCGCCTGCACCATCTGCTTGACCAGCTCGATGTTGACCGCGTCGCCGACCTGCAGCAGCACGATCGGCAGATCGCCCGAGATGCCATAACCCCACAAGCCCGATTGGCTGCGCCGGTTGCGCAGCAGCAGGGCGGCATCGGCGCGATGTGTCGGCTGCGAATAGATCACTGCGCCGGCCAGGCGGGCGTAGAGCTGAGTGTCGGCCTCGCTGGCGTTGATCTGGCGCAGCACGACCTGGCTGTGCGTCCACGACAGATCGAAGACGCGGTCGGCCAGGCGCCGATCGACGAACTTGTGCACCAGCGCCAGGCAGGCCTCGCGCGTGTCCGCCATGCCATAGACGATGTCGATGGTCGCGGTCTGATCGGGTTCGAGCGTGATCACACGCCGCGTCGCGACCACCGGGTCGAGGACCGAACCGGCACTGCCGGACAGCGCGCCACCGGCTCGCAAAGCCTGCGGCGAGCACGGGCTGCGGCCACGGCCGACAAAGCGCGCACGATCGGTTTCGTGCGTTGCCGCACCAACCCTGGCGCCATGCACCGCCATCAAGTGAAACATGTGCGGCGGATGTTCCCCGGCCGAGCGTGGCCGGCGGGTGCACAGCAGCGCCGCCGGCTCGACCAGCACTTCGGTTTGCACGAACAGCTTGCCAAACGCCATGTGCTGCGCATCGGCCGCGGTGGGTGCGATCACGACTTCGGCATAGCTCGTCAACTCGATGGTCCGCCGTGCGCGGCCCAGGTTGGTCAGGCGCAGGCGCCGCAGTTCGATGTCGTCCTCCGGCGAGACGACGATCTCGGTGTAGGCGTCGATGCCCTGGTCGCGGCGGCGGAATTCGGCACGCCCTTCGGTGAAGATGGCCTCGTAGGAATCGGGCGCGCACAGCGTCGGCTGGTAGGCCGTCGACCAGCATGTCCCCGTCTCGGTGTCGCGCAGATAGCAGAAGCTGCCCCAGTTGTCGCTGGTGGTGTCCTCGCGCCAGCGCGTGACGGCCAGGTCTTTCCAACGGCTGACACCGGCGCCGGTGTGGGTCAGCATCACGTGGTAGCGACCGTTGGACAGCAGTTGCACCTCGGGTGTCGGCGTGTCCGCGCTGGTGATCAGGCGCAACGGCGTCGCGGCGGCTCCGATGTCGCTTTTCACCTCCGCACGCTCGGCGGTGTGGGGATGGAAAGCCAACACCTTCGGCACGCGTTCCTGGAGCAACAGGAGCGTGGCCTGCAGCCCAGGGTCGGCCTCGAAGCGGCGCTGCATCGGTTGCCCGAGCAGTACGTAGGCCAGCGACAGCAGGCTCATGCCCTGGTGGTGCGCCATGTACGAGCGAACGATCGCACTCGTCTGACCGCGCGGCAGGCGCGACGGTGTGTAGTCGATGGCCTCGTAGTAGCCGAAGCGGCTGGCCAGCCCGGCATCGGCCAGGCGCAACAGATTCTGGCAGGCCGCGCGCGCATCGACCATCAACGCCATCACCGTCGCGTAGGGCGCCACCACCAGGTCTTCGCTCAGCCCGCGCTTCAAGCCCAGGCCCGGCACGCCGAATGCGCGGTACTGGTAGTTGAGCTGTGCGTCGGTGGCGTTGTAGCCCGACTCGGAAATGCCCCAGGGAACGTCACGCTGACGTCCGTAGCTGATCTGGCGCTCGACGGCCGCGTGCATCGTCTGGTCGAGCAGAGTGCCTTCGTAGCTGGGCATCACCAGCATCGGCATCAGGTACTCGAACATCGAGCCGCTCCACGACAGCAGGACCGCGCGACCGTCCAGCGTCGTCAGCAAGCGGCCGAGGGCAAACCAGCTCGCCTGCGGCAGCACGCCCTGCGCGATCGCCGTGAAGCTTGCCAACCGCACCTCGGACGCCAGCAGGTCGTAGTGGCCGGCGTCGAGCCGCCGCTCGTCGACGTTGTAGCCGATGGCCAGCAGGCCACGGGCCGGGTCGTAGAGGAAGCCGTAGTCCATGCGCGCCAAGGCACCCGCGCGCTCGGCCAGTCGGTGCAGTGCGGCGTTGCGCTGCGCCAGCGCGTCATGCGGCGCGCCGGCATCGGCGACAAGGATATCCAGTTCGGCGAGCGCCGCATGGCATTGCGCCCGCAGCGCTTGCGTCCAGCGCAGCACTTCCGCGCGCTCGTCGCTGCCGCCGGGGGTTGGGTCGTGTTCGGCCACATCCTGTGCGCAACGATCCAGGGCGTCGATCAATGCGCGTAGCCCGAGGTTCGATGGCGGCGGCTGCAGCAGCGCCTCGTTCAACAGCTGCGCGAAGCGACTGAGTGCGTCGTCGGGTGGTGCACGTGCGCTGGCGCGTTGCAGCAGGCGCAGCGTGTCGGCGAGGCCCTCCAGCAGCAGTATCGTCCGCGGCGGGGTGTCAGCCAGCTCGGCCAGGCCGGCGCGCAGCGTCAGCAGGTGGCCCGCCAGGTTGCCACTGTCGACGGTGGAGACGTAACGGGGTCGCAGCGGCTCGAGCGTTTGCGTGTCGTACCAGTTGAACAGATGGCCTTGAT
>JAOUIM010000143.1 GCA_029884035.1 Aquincola sp.
CGCATCCACGGCCCCGGGTATCCGCACTTCCTGACCAGTGAATGGGCGCCACCGTACCGCCACGAACGCATCGAACAGATGCTCGCCGCACGCGACAGACACGACACCGATAGCCTCATGGCGATGCAGGCTGACGCGACCTCGCTGGCGACCCGACGCCTGTTGCCCTGGCTGATGCGTGCGAAGTCGGATCACATGCTCTCTGCAGCGGCGCAGGCCGCGTTGCAGGGCTTCGATGGCGAGATGCGCGCCGATCGGGCAGCGCCGCTCGTCTTCTGGGCCTGGGCGCGCCAGCTGACGCGCGCGGTGTTCACGGACGAGCTCGGCGGCCCCGCGGTCTACGAGCGCGTGCTGGGCGCACGCACATTCCGCGACGCGCTCGAAGGGGTGCTCGACCGCGACGACGCCTGGTGGTGCGATGACAAGACGACTCCGGGCGTGACCGAGACCTGCGCCGCGCTGGCCGACCTGGCGCTCACGCGCGCACTGGACGAGTTGCAGGCCCGCCACGGCGGTGACGTGGGGCGCTGGCGTTGGGGCGACGCGCACCAGGCGCGCATGGAGCACCGTCCGTTTTCGCGCGTGCCGCTGCTGGCGAAGTGGTTCGAGCTGCGCGTGCCCACCGGTGGCGACACCTACACGATCAATGTTGGCCGCGTGAGCGTGAAGCCCGACGACACGACCGGCGAGCTGTACCTCAACGAGCATGCCGCGTCGCTGCGTGCGGTCTACGACCTCGGCGACCCATCACGCTCGCGCTTCATGCATTCGAGCGGGCAGTCGGGGCTGCCCTGGCTGCACACCTATCGCGACTTCGTCGAGCGCTGGCGCCGGGTCGAGTACCTGCCCGTGTGGACCGCCGGTGACACGCCGGCCAGTGTGCTGACCCTCAGGCCGGCAGCTCCCTAGGCGCTGGCACTACACCTTGCCGTACACCACCTTGCGTTGCGGCGTGTAGTGCCACCACGGTGCCGCCGCGGCGCCGCTCATGAAGTCGGTGGCGGCCATGAAGGTATCCAGCACGCACGGGTCCTGACGGCGGCCCGTGGCCGCAGCGAGCTTCTGGTAGAGCACGAATGGATCGCGCCCTTTGAGGTCGCGCGGATGTCCGATGCCGATCAGGCGCAGGTCGGCTGCGAGCGAGGGGCCGATGTTGGGCAGGTCCTCGAGGCGCTCGCACGCCTCGGCGTGCGCGGCTTTCGGGGCCTTGATGCGGATCGCGTTCATGGGCACTCCGATCTCAGGTGCTGACCGGGCCTGCGCCCCAGTGGCGCGAAATCACCGCCGCGACCGGCGGATGCGCATCGACGCGCTCGAGCAGCGCGTGGAGCTTGGGCCGGTGCCTGGCCAGGTGCTTGCGTGCGCCCGACCAGCGTGACACCACGGCGGCCAGGATGTCCGCCGCACCCGGCTGCTCGCCGAACAGGAAGGGGCCCTTGCCCGTGGCGATGCTGTCGGCGAACACGGTCCAAAGCTTGTGCAGGCGACGCCGCGCGCCGCGGCGCAGTCGCTCGTTGGCGGCCGCATCGCCCTTGCCGTTCCAGCGTTCGGGGTAGTCGATGACGCCGATCGCCGCGTAGCAGTTCGCGGCGATGAAGACCATCGCGCGGATCGCACGGGCGCGCTGCGATGTGTCGGCCGGCAGCAACTTCGCGCGCGGATGCGCCAGGCCGAGGTGAATCAGGATCGCTGCGCTTTCGGTCAGCACCGTGCCGTCGGGCATGACGAGGGTGGGGATCTGGTGCAACGGATTCACACGCTTGAGCTCGGCCAGCGCGGACTTCTTGTCCCAGGTGGCGGCACTGACGATGCGGTACGGCGCCCTGGCCATCTCGAGCGCGGCCTCGACGGCGGCCGAACCCGAGTTGCGGCTGCCGTACAGGGTGTAGGGCTTGGCGGCGGCCACGACGTCACATCAGCATCGTGTTGCGGATCAGGCCGACGGCCAGGCCTTCGAGCTCGAAAGGCTCGTCGCCGGTGACGATGATCGGCTCGAACTCCGGGTTTTCGGGCAGCAGCTCGATGTGGCCGCGCACCCGCTTGAAGCGCTTGACCGTCACGTCGTCGCCCAGCCGCGCAACGACGATCTGGCCGTTCTTCGCGTCCTTGGCCTTCTGCACGGCGAGCAGGTCGCCATCCATGATGCCGGCGTCGCGCATGCTCATGCCGCGCACGCGCAGCAGGTAGTCGGGCTTGCGCGCGAACATGCTGGCCTCGACCACGTAGGTCTGGTCGATGTGCTCCTGCGCGAGGATCGGGCTGCCGGCCGCGACGCGGCCCACCAGCGGCAGCGTGAGTTGCGACAGGCTGGGCAATGGCAGCGAGAACTGCTTGCCGCGCGTCTGATTCAGCGCCCGCAGCATTGCCGGCTGCAGCCGGATGCCGCGCGAGGTGCCGCCGACGAGTTCGATCACACCCTTGCGGGCCAAGGCCTGCAGGTGCTCCTCGGCGGCGTTGGGCGAGCGAAAGCCCAGTTCCGCCGCGATCTCGGCGCGGGTGGGCGGCGCGCCGGTGCGGGCGATCGCACTTTGCACCAGGTCGAGGATCTGCTGCTGGCGCTCGGTAAGCTTGGGGCGTTCTTCCATGGGGGTCAGCCGGCGTGGGCTGGGGGTTTGTCCAGTGGCTGTATTTTTATCCAGATAGGCGAGCATGGCAAGCAGCAAGGTGGTGATCCTGGGCACCGGCGGCACGATCGCCGGCACGGCGGCGAGCGCCACCGACGCGGTCGGCTATGCCGCCGCACAGCTCGGCGTGGCGCAGCTCGTCGCTGCGGTGCCCGCGCTTGCGTCGCGCTCCCTCGAGTGCGAGCAGGTGGCACAACTCGACAGCAAGGACATGGACCACGCGACCTGGCAGCGCCTGGCACAGCGTGCGGCACACCACCTGGCGCGGCCCGACGTGGCCGGCGTGGTGGTCACCCACGGCACCGACACGCTGGAGGAAACGGCCTACCTGCTGCATCGCGTGCTCGCCCCCGCCAAGCCGCTGGTGCTGACGGCGGCGATGCGACCGGCCACGGCGCTCATGACCGACGGTCCGCAGAACCTGCTCGATGCGGTGACGGTCGCGCTCGATGCGCAAGCCGGCGGCGTCGTCGTCGCGTTCGGCGGCCGTGTCTGGGCTGGGGCCGAGGTCCGCAAGGTCCATACCTACCGCATCGACGCGTTCGCGGCGGGCGACGCCGGGCCGCTGGCGACGGTCGAGGAAGGGTCGGTGCGGTGGAGCCGCGCCGCGCCGAAGACGCAGGCCCTGGGGCTGGCTGCGATCGCTGCCGACCCTGCGCGCTGGCCACGGGTGGAGATCGTGCTCAATCACGCCGGCGCAGGCGGGATGCTTGTCGACGCGCTGGTGGCGCAGGGCGTGCAAGGCGTCGTCGTCGCGGGCACCGGCAACGGCGCGGTCCATCATGTGCTCGAGGCGGCGCTGCTGCGCGCGCAGGGCGCGGGCGTGCGCGTCCTGCGCAGCACGCGCTGCGCCAGCGGTCCGGTGATCGGCGAGGCGGCCCTGCCGTCGGCAGGCGCGCTCACGGCCGTACAGGCGCGCGTGGAGCTGATGCTGCAGATGCTGCCCACCGAATGACGAGCCGCACACCGACGGCTCGGCGCGCGGCAACGCTGCCGCCGGCCCATCGCGCAGAATCGTCGCGCGATGAATCTATGCCTGGCGGCCGCCCCATGACCGATGCCGAACTCGGCGCCGTGTGCTGGCTGCGCGCGGTGGAACAGGGCGCGCGCAGCGTCGGCGCAGACGTGCCGTGGGGCGACGCCGACGCCGCCTGGGCCAGCGCCGAGGCGCGGCGCGCGGTCGGCGAATCGGATGCGCGGGCGATGGCGCAGCACTTCATCGTGCAGCGTGCGCTGCTCGCCCAGCGCCGCCTGGCCGAGCGCGACGCGGCGTGGCGCGCGCCGCTGCAAGGGGCCGTGCCGCAAGGGTGGCGCTGGCTCCTGCTGCTTGCGGCCGCCGCGCTGGCGGCGTTGATTGCCGGCAACGTGGTCGGACCGTCGCAGCGCATCAACCTGCTCGCACCCCCCGTGCTGCTCCTGCTGCTGTGGAACCTGATGGTGTACCTGCTGCTCGTCTTCGCGGCGGGGCGGGGTCCGTCGGCATGGCTGGCACGCACGATCGATGCCGCGCGCACGCGCCTGCCCGGCCACGGCGCGGCGGCGCCCCTGATGGCCGCGCGTGCACGCTTCGCGGCCGAATGGGCGTTGCTCACTCGCGGCGTGCTGCAAGCGCGCGTGGCAGTGGCGCTGCACGTCGCGTCGGCGCTGCTTGCGCTGGCCGTGGTGGCGTCGATGTACGTTTTCGGACTGGCCTTCGATTACCGTGCGGGCTGGGACAGCACCTGGCTGGATGCACAGGCGGTGCAGCGCGTGCTTGGCATCGTGTTCGCCCCGGCCTCGGCGCTGGCCGGCATCGCACTGCCCGATGCGGCGGAACTGGCGCGGCTGCGCTTTGCCGAGGGCAGCCCGGGCGAGCGTGCAGCACGCTGGATCCACCTGTATGCGATCACGTTGGCGCTCGTCGTGATCGTGCCGCGCCTCGCGCTGGCCGCACTGGCCGCCTGGCGTGCGCGCCGCGCTGCAGTGGGCCTGGCACTGCCGCTGGACGAGCCGTACTTCCGTGCGTTGCTGCGCGACGGCCCGCAGCGGCCGCGGCCGGTGACCGTGCTGCCGTACAGCTACACGCTCGGCCCGGCGCAGCGGACGTCGATGGCACACGCCCTGGCCAACGCGATCGGCCCGGGCGCGCAGCCGCACGTGGCTGCCGCGTTGCCGCTCGGCGCCGAAGACGATCTGGCCCGTCACCTGCCGACCGACATGGGGGCCGACGTGGCTGTGTTGTTCGCCGCCGCTGCGACGCCCGAGCGCGAGACGCATGGCGCCGTCGTGCGCGCGTTGTCCGATGCGCTGGCCGGCCGCGCGACGCTTGCGGTGCTGGTCGACGAGTCGGGCCTGCGCCAGCAGGCTGGCAGCGCGCCGGACGCCGAACTGCGCATCACGCAGCGCCGGGCGGCATGGCAGAAGATGCTGCACGACCTGTCGCTGTCCGCGCCGAAGTTCGTCGACCTGTCATGACGGCCCCATGCTCGCTCCGTTCGCGTCCGCCGAGGGGACCGTTCGTCGTTTGGGGTGGCCCGGCGCGACGGACATGACCGACGTCTCGCTTTCCCTCGTCTCGCACACCAACGTGGGCAAGACCACGCTGGCGCGCACGCTGCTCGCGCGCGACGTCGGCGAGGTGCGCGACGAGGCGCATGTCACCGAGACGGCCGAGTCGCAGTTGCTGATCGAATCGGCGGCAGGCGACCGATTGTTGCTGTGGGACACACCGGGCTTCGGCGACAGCCTGCGCCTGGCCCGTCGCATGGCGCAAGCCGGGAACCCGCTCGGCTGGCTGCTCACCGAGGTTTGGGACCGCTGGCGCGACCGCGCCTTCTGGTCGAGCCAGCGCGCGCTCAAGCACGTGTGGGAGGAGTGCGACGTCGTGCTCTACCTCGTCGACGCGAGTCAGGCGCCCGCGGACGTGGGCTATCTCGACGCCGAGCTGCAGGTGCTGGCGCTGACCGGCAAGCCGGTGATCGCACTGCTCAACCAACTCGGGCAGCCCGGTGCGCGCGACGATGCCCTCGTCGAGCGCTGGCGCCAGCGGCTCGACACTGCGCCCGGGGTGCGCGCCACGTTGCCGCTCGACGCGTTCACGCGCTGCTGGGTGCAGGAAGGCGTGCTGTGGCGCTCCGTGGCACCGCTGCTGCCCGATGCGCAGCGCGAAGCGTTCGACCGCCTGCAGGCCGCATGGCGGGAGCGTCAGCTCGCGATCTGGCGCGAGTCGATGGCCGAACTGTCGCGCCGGCTCGTGCGCGCCGCGCTCGACATGCAGCCGGTCGAGTCGGACGGTTGGCGCGGCACGGTGCGAGCAATCGGCAGCCGGCTCGGCGCCGCGATGGGCCTGCGCGATGAGGACGTCGATGCGCCGCAGCAGCGTGCGATGGCGCAACTGGCCGAGCGACTCGACGCCGATGTGCAGCACTCGACCGACACGCTGATCCGCCTGCACGGCCTGGACGGCCGCGCCGGCCATGAGGTGCTCGCCAAACTGGCGCAGCACTACGCCACGCGCAACCCCGTCGACGAGGGCAAGGCCGCGATCTGGGGCGGCGTGCTGACCGGCGCGCTCGCCGGCCTGAAGGCCGACATCGCCACCGGCGGTCTGACGCTCGGCGGCGGCCTGCTCGCCGGCGGCGTGCTGGGTGCGCTCACCGCGGCTGGCGCCGCGCGCGGTGTCAACGTCGTGCGCGGGATTTCGCAACCCGAGGTGCGATGGGAGGCGAAGGTGCTCGATGCGATGTTCGCGAACGCGCTGCTCGGCTACCTGGCGATCGCGCACCACGGGCGCGGGCGCGGGGCCTGGGTGGCGCAGGAGCCGCCGACGACGTGGATGGCAGCGGTGGAGGGCGCGGTCGCGCATCACAAGGCGGCAATTCAAGCGGCGTGGCAGCGGCGGGCAGATGAGCGAGGGCCGGCGGCGATGCAGGCGCGCGTGCAGCGCGTGGTCGAGACCGCGTGCGCGGACGCGCTGGGGCGGCTGTATCCGCAGGCGGGGCGCATCATCGCGGGCACTTGAAGGGAGGGCCACGACGCATGGCGCTGCAACTGTTCTTCCATCCGTTCTCGTCCTACAGCCAGAAAGCGCTGATCGCGCTGTACGAGAACGCGACGCCGTTCGAGCCGCAGGTGGTGGGTGGAGCGGACCCATCGGTCGCACAACGGTGGGCGCAGCTGTGGCCGATGAAGAAGTTTCCGGTGCTGACCGACGGCGAGCGAACGGTGATCGAAGCCTCTTGCATCGTCGAGTACCTGGACCTTTACTACGCCGGCCCGGCGCGCCTGATCCCCGCCGACCCGAAGGCCGCGCTCGAGGTGCGCATGCTCGACCGCTTCTTCGACAACTACATCTCCACGCCGCAGCAGAAGATCGTCTACGACGCCCTGCGCCCGCAAGACGACCGCGACCCCTTCGGCGTGACGCAGGCGCGCGAGACGCTCGACACCGCCTACGCCTGGCTCGAGCGGCGCATGGCCGGCCGCGAGTGGGCGGTGGACGACCGCTTCAGCCTGGCCGATTGCGCCGCGGCGCCGTTTCTGTTCTACGCCGACTGGACGCATGCGATCGGCGAGCACCACCCGAACGTGCTGGCGTATCGGCGCCGGCTGCTGGCGCGGCCGTCGGTCGCGCGTGCGGTCGACGAGGCGCGGCCGTTTCGGCGCTACTTCCCGCTCAGGGCGCCCGATCGCGACTGAAGGGCCCGGCGCGAGGCCATGGGCAGCGACGCGGGCCCGCCGCATCTGGATGCGCGCACCGGGCCTCAAGCCCTGAGCAGATCGTTGCGTTCCTCCGCGACCAGACGCTCGAGGATGCGTCGCGCCTCGAACCCGCCCATGTCGATGTTCAGCCGCATCAGATGGCGCTCGGGCTGCTCGGTGAGATTGCGCTGCTGGGCCTCCAGGATGCCGACATCCTCCTGGAAGATCGCCGCCTGGCCGTCGCGGATGGTCGCCGTGAGGGCCGTGTCCGCGACGTTGAAGTTGCGCGCCATGCCCCAGAAGTACCAGATCGAGGTCTCGGTCTCCGGGGTGATGAAGTCGACGACGATGCTCGAGACCTTCTTGTCGGCCGGGGCCGCATGGCCGCCGTGCCCGGCGTGAGCGACACCGACCTCGATCATCACGTGGCTGGGTGGGGTGAAGCGGCAGATCTGCCAGCGGTCGACCGGCACGTCGTCGGCGAGGTGATTGCCGCGCAGCGCGGCACGCCAGAACGGCGGCGCGGCGATGTTGGACATGAAGCGGCTCGTGATCACCGCGTTGCTCTCGACGCGGGTCGCGGGCGCCGCCTCCTCGATCTCGCGTTGGCCGATGCTGGTGGCGTGCACGTAGGTCTCGTG
This sequence comes from Aquincola sp., assembly GCA_029884035.1. Classification (GTDB taxonomy): domain Bacteria; phylum Pseudomonadota; class Gammaproteobacteria; order Burkholderiales; family Burkholderiaceae_C; genus CADEEN01. The sequence continues at coordinate 7,946 of JAOUIM010000143.1, forward strand.
CGTCAGGTCCATCAGGTTGTCGATCATCAGCCTGTAGTCGCAGGCCACGTGGTACAGGCCGCCCGCGTACGCCCATTCCGGGCTCTCGGCCCAGGGCAGGGGATGCAGGTTCGCCGGATCGGCCAGGCTCTTGTCGCCCGGCCAGACCCAGACGAATCCGTAGCGCTCGATCGCCGGATAGGCGCGGATCGTCGGCCGCACGCGCTGGCCCGGCATCCCGATGCAGCGGCCGTCACTCCCCATCACCAGGCCGTGGTAGCCACAGACGATCGCGCCGTCTTCGCGAACGCGGCCGAGCGACAGCGGCGCGCCGCGATGCGGGCAGAAGTCCTCGAGCACCGAAACAGCGCCGCCGGCACCGCGGAAGACGACCATGCGCTGGCCGCAGATGGTCCGGCCAAGCGGTGCAGCACCGATCTCATCGGAAGCGGCGGCAACATACCAGGCGTTGCGAACATACACAGGAACCTCCGGCG
>JAOUIM010000543.1 GCA_029884035.1 Aquincola sp.
GTCCTTGACCTGCACGTCCATGTCGTGCTCAGTGTCGAATTGCCAGTGCTGGATCTCGTTGAGCGCAACACCGCCGATCCGCACGCTGCCGCGCTCGCCCAATATCGTGATCGATCCTTCCAAGTTCTTCGGGTAGGTCAGCATCGTCACATTGATCGACCCCATCGCACCATTGCGCCAGCGCAGCGCCGCCACGCCGGTGTCCTCGACCTCGATGCGGCGCGCCAGCGTGCCGGTGTAGGCCATCACGCTCTCGACCGGACCGATCAGCCAGTCGAGCAGGTCCACGTAGTGGCTGGCCTGGTTCATGAACGCACCGCCGTCGAACTCCCACGTGCCGCGCCAACTGGCGCTGTCGTAGTACTCCTGAGGCCGCGACCAGAAGACGTTGACCGTGACCATGAAGATGCGGCCGAAGCGCCCGGCCTCGACGGCATGCTTGAGCAGTCGCAGCGTGGCGTTGCCGCGGTTCTGCTTGACCACGTACAGCCGAACCCCTGCTTCGTCGCAGGCGCGCACCATACGCAGACCGTCTGCCCACCGAGTAGCCATCGGCTTCTCAGTCACCACGTGACGCCCGGCGGCGGCCACCTGCATCGCCTGTTGCGGATGCAGGCCACTGGGGGTGGTGAGGGCCACCGCGTCAGCATCGGTGGCAGCGAGCATCTGGTCGAGCGACGCATGACCGCGCGCACCAGTGCGCCCGACTGCTGCAGCCAGCGCGGCTGGATCAATGTCGCACACATCGACCAACTCGGCCTCAGTCTGGTAGTGGCCGACGGCGTCGAAGTGGTTCTTCGAGATGCGCCCGCAGCCCGCCAGCGCAAAGCGGATTCGCCGCCCGGTGATCGGGGCAAAGGTGGTCATGATCAACGACCCTTCTTGAAGTTGGCAATCGCGCCGGCCACGTGACGCACCATGTCTTCGGTCATCTCGGGGTACATCGGCAGCGACAGGATGCGGTGCTGGTTGCGTGCCGCGCGGGGGAACTGCCCAGCCCGAAAGCCCCGCGCCGCATAGGCCGCCATCAGCGGCAGCGCCACCGGATAGTGCACCGCAGTGGCCACGCCGCGCTCGCTGAGATGACGCGCCAGCGCATCGCGGTCGTCGTGCTGGATCACGTACAGGTGCCACACATGCGTCGCGCCGTCGCGCACGCGCGGCAACTCGACACCTCCGATCGGCGCCAGGTGCTTGTCGTACCAGCCCGCCACCTGCTGCCGGGCGCGGGTCCAGTCGTGAATATGCGGCAGTTTGGCCGAGAGCACAGCAGCCTGCAGCCCGTCGAGGCGGCTGTTGATGCCTTCCATGCGGTGGTCGTGCTTCTTGAGCGCGCCATGGTTGGCGTACATGCGCATCCTCTCGGCCAGTTGCGCCTCACCGGTGACGATTGCGCCGGCATCGCCGTAGGCCCCGAGGTTCTTGCCCGGGTAGAAGCTGAACGTCGCCACGTTCCCGAAGGTCCCCACGCGCTGGCCCCGCCAGGTGGCGTAATGCGCCTGCGCGCAATCCTCGAGCAGCTTCAGTCCGTGGCGCCGGCACAAGTCGACCACGGTCGTCATGTCGGCAGCCTGGCCGTACAGGTGCACCGGGATCACGGCGCGCGTGCGCGGCGTGATCGCGCGTTCGACCTGCTCGACGTCGAGCATGTAGTACTCGTCCACGTCGACGAACACCGGTGTCGCGCCCGTCTGGGACACGGCCTCCGACGTCGAGATCCAGCTGTGCGCGGTCGTGATGACCTCGTCACCCGCTTCGATGCCCATCATCTTCAGCGCGATGTAGATCGCGTCGGTGCCGTTAGCACAGGACACGCAATGGGCCACCCCGTAGTCGTCCGCGAAGTCGCGCTCGAATCGCTGCACCGCCTCGCCGCCGATGAAGGCAGTCTGTTCGATGATGCCGGCAATCGCACGGTCGATCTCGGCCCGGTGAGCGACGTACTGGGCGTGCAGGTCGACAAAGGGGATCTTCATCCAGCCTCCGTGGAAGTGCCGCCTCGCGGGCTCAGTTCGCGCATGAGGCGTGCTGGATTGCCGGCGTAAACGCCGGGCCGATCGATATCGCGTGTGACGACGGCACCCGCACCGATCACGACGTCATCGCACACCTTGACAGGCAGGATCGTCGCATTGCTGCCGATCGACAC
>JAOUIM010000544.1 GCA_029884035.1 Aquincola sp.
CTTCGCGCCGGTCGCCTTGTTGTAGGCATCGGCCCATTTTGCGTACAGCGGAGCCGGGAAGGAGGCCCCGGCCCCGGTGACATTTTGGGCGTGGGCAGAGGCAACCAGCACGAGCAAGGCGGTGGCGCCAGTCAGGGCGCCGATCGAGCGGAAGGATTGCATGGGTGGTCCCAAGTCGGTTCGTTAAACACCGGCTCAATGTAGGTGCCACATGTGACGGCACTGTGACATCGCTGCGGCTGGCGCCTGCCGCAATCGCGCGACACGCCGACGTCACGGCATCGTCACATTCGCGTTGTGCTGCCGCACGCGCGCTGAGGGTCGCGCCTCAGGGTGCGCAGGCTGCGGCGATGCGCTGTGCGGCGCTGCTCGCCTGTGCGGCATCACGCGCCTCGACCATGACGCGCAGGACCGGTTCCGTACCCGAGGCACGGATGAGCACCCGGCCCGCATCACCGAGCTCGCGTTCGACACCGATCTGCGCTTCCTTCAATCGCGCATTCGCGCGCCAATCGCTGCCCGCGGCAATGCGCACGTTGATCAGCGTCTGAGGGAACAGCGTCACATCTTCGAGGAGCTGTGCAAGCGTTCGGCCGCTGCGGCGCACGGCCTCCAGAACCTGCAAGGCGCTGACGATGCCGTCGCCGGTCGTGTGCTTGTCCAACAGGAGCAGGTGGCCCGACCCCTCTCCGCCCAGTGCCCACCCACGCCCGTGCAGTTCCTCCAGCACGTAGCGGTCACCGACCTTCGCGCGCACCAACTCCACGCCGCGACGACGCAATGCCAGCTCGACTGCCATGTTGGTCATCAGCGTGCCAACGACACCGGGCACCCGTTCACCGCGCGACAAGCGATCGGCCACGAGGACGTAGAGCAGCTCGTCGCCGTTATACAGGCGCCCCGCGGCATCGACGACTTGCAGGCGGTCGGCGTCGCCGTCGAGCGCAATGCCATAGTCCGCGCGTTGCTCGACCACCGCTTCGACGAGGGCTTGAGGCGCAGTGGCGCCGACGCCGGCATTGATGTTGAAGCCGTCAGGAGCACAACCGATGGTCGTCACGTGCGCGCCGAGTTCGTGCATCACGTCGGGCGCGACGTGGTAGGCCGCCCCATGGGCCGCATCCACCACGAGCTTCAGTCCCTTGAGCGAAAGATCCGCACCGAACGTGCCCTTGCAGAACTCGACGTAACGCCCACCCGCGTCGTCGATGCGCCGCGCGCGCCCGAGGCCGGCTGAATCGACCCAGGCCGGCGGCTCATCGATCGCAGACTCGACTGCAGCCTCCCACTCGTCGGGCAACTTCTCGCCCTTGGCCGAGAAGAACTTGATGCCGTTGTCCCCGAAAGGATTGTGCGAAGCACTGATGACAACGCCCAGGTCGACCCGCCTGGCGCGCGTCAGGTAGGCGACGCCCGGTGTCGGCAGCGGCCCGGTCAGCAGCACGTCGACGCCAGCCGACGCGAATCCCGCCTCGAGGGCCGACTCGATCATGTAGCCCGAGATGCGCGTGTCCTTGCCGATCAGCACGCTCGGCCGGGCACCCGTGCGGCGCAGCACGCGCCCGACGGCGTGACCCAGGCGCAGCATGAAGTCCGGCGTGATCGGGGCCTGGCCCACGGTGCCGCGGATGCCGTCGGTGCCGAAGTAGCGTCGGATGGTGCTGCTGCTCATGCCGAAGTCTCCCCTTGTTCTTGCGTCGCCGCGCGCCACAGCTTCAATGCATCGACAGTGGCCGCGACATCGTGCACGCGCACGATGCGCGCGCCACGCTCCACCGCCAGCACCGCCGCCGCTACGCTTGCCGCCTGCCGTTCGCCGATCGGGCGTCCCGTCACGACACCCAGCGTCGACTTGCGCGACCAGCCCACCAGCACAGACGAGCCCAGCACCATCAATTCGCGCTGGCGAGCCAGCAAGGCCAGATTGTGCTCGACCGTCTTGCCGAAGCCGATCCCCGGATCGAGAACGATGCGATCGCTTGCAATGCCGCTCGCCAGGGCGACATCGCGCCGGGCGCCGAGGAACGCGATCACGTCGGCAACCGCATCGCGATAGTCCGGCGCAGACTGCATCGATACCGGTTCGCCCTGCATGTGCACGAGGCAAATCCCGGCGGACCGGTCCGCTGCCACGACCTCCATGGCG
>JAOUIM010000144.1 GCA_029884035.1 Aquincola sp.
GCGTCGGCCGTCCCGCGGGCGCGCTGCCGCCCGAGCTCTATCCGGTTCAGCTCGGGCCCTTCATCCTGCGCCACCAGGACCGTGTCGAGGTCGAGCGCCAGATCGAACTCGGCCTGTTCGGCCTGGTGCCGCACTGGGCCAAGGACATCGCCTTCGGCCGCCGCACCTACAACGCACGCAGCGAGACGGCCGACCGGCTGCCGAGCTTTCGCGATTCCTGGCGGCGCGGTCGGCGCTGCATCATCCCGGCCGAGTCGATCTTCGAGCCCAGCTACGAAACCGGCCGCGCCGTGCGCTGGCGCATCGGGCTGGCGAGCGGACGGCCGATGGGTCTGGCCGGGCTGTGGGGCTGGTGGCGCGCGCCCGACGGGCGCGAGATGCTCTCGTTCGCGATGCTGACAATCAACGCCGACGATCACGCACTGATGCGGCGCTTCCACAAGCCGGGTGAAGAAAAGCGCATGGTCGTGATCCTCGACCCCGCCGACTACGACGCCTGGCTCGAATGCCCCGTCGAGCGCACGCGCGACCTCCTCAAGCCGTATCCGGCCGAGCTGATGGTTGCGGAGCCGGCGCCGCGCCGCTAGCGCAACGCCTGCCGCGCGCTGCGGCACTGGCGCCCCCGGCGGGAATCGAACCCACATCTAGCGCTTAGGAGGCGCTCGTTCTATCCATTGAACTACGGCGGCGGAGTGAGCAGCATTGTAGGAGGCGGCCACCCGTCGCACCTGCAGGCGCGACAGGTTGAGCACGGTCACTGATGCGCGCTCAGTTCCAGCGCCAGGTCCAGATCGCGTCGAGCGAATTGTCCAGGCCCGATTGCGCGCGCAGCGTGAAGCGTTGTGCGACCCGGTACACCATCTGCCACGTCCCCGAGGTGCTGTTGACGCCGCGCTCGTAGCCGACGTACCAGCGGCGTGAGAGCTGCTTGCCCAGCGTCACGACGGTGTCGCGCACCTCGCCGCTCTCGGTCTGGCGCACCGACAGTTCGTCCAGGCCGAGGTTGGCGATCATGGCCGCGTCGGGGCCCTGTCCGGTGCCCGACAGCAGCGCGAGCGCAGCGCGTTGCAGCAGCGCAGTGTCGGCGCGCGCCAAGCCATCGGGCGCGCGGCCCAGCACGAGCCACGAGAGCTTGTAGTACTCGCTCATGTCGGGCTCGCTCATCAAGCGCACGCGTGGGTTCTGTGCCGTGCCGCCGACCAGCACACCGACCTTGACGTCGAGGTTGGGCCGTACAGCGAAGATGTCCAGCCGCGGGTTCTCGGCCTCGCCGGTGAACGCGAGCACGCCGCGTTCGATCTCGAGCTTCTGGCCGTAGGCGGCGTAGGTGCCGTCGCGGGCGGACACCTGGCCGTTCAGCGCCACTCGCCCACCCGGCGCGGTGATCGCGAGCCGGCCGGTGAGCCTCGTGTCCAAGCCCCGGCCGCGCAGCCGAAGCTGCGGTCCCAGGTCGACTTCGAGCGCAACCCGCACATCACGCAAGCGCGGCGGCGCTGCGGGTTCGCCCTTGTCCGGTGCCGCGGGGTCGGGCGCGGGATCTGGCGAGCGATGTCGCCCACCGTGCACCTGCACATCGGCATCGAGCGTGGGCGCATCGCCGCGCGATACATCGATCAGGCCCTCGTCGATGCTCAGCTTGCCGTCCAGGGACAGCGCGCGCGCCGACAGCACGAGCTCGGTCTGCCCGCTCAACACGATGCGCCGGTCGATGCGCCCGAGCAGGCGGAATCGATCGGCGGCGAGGCGCAGCCGCGCGGTCGGCTCGGCACCCAGGCTGGCACCGCCGGTCAGGCGCAGTTCGCCGTCGCCGCCCTTGAAGACGAATTGCTCTACACGTGCGTCGGCGCCGCGCAGCGACAGCGCAAGCTCGCCTTCGCGCAGATCGACGCCTTGCAGCAGGTTGCGGATGGCCAGGCCGCTGCCCTCCATGCGGCCCTCGACCTCCGGCGCCCCGAAGCGGCCGCCGATCGCCGCGCTGGTGCGCAGTTGGCCGGCCACGCGCCAACCCGGCGGCGTGAAGCGCGCCCACACGCCGATGTCGGGCACGCGCCACTCGAGCACGCCCTGCATCGGCGTGTCGGGCGCAGGCCAGGTGGCCTGCGGCACCAGGCGCATGCTCTGCGCACCGGCCAGCACGCCCACGTTGGCGCCGGCCATGGCCTGCGTGAAGTGCCAGGTGCCGTCTTGTGCGGCCAGCGCGAGGCGCAGGTCGGTCAGGCCGAGCGCTTGCGTGTCGCCCTCCTCGGTGATCTTGAGGTCGCCGCCCGCACGCTCGAGCACGATGTCGGCGGCGAATTTCTCGGCCTGGCGCACGACGATGCGGCCCTGGATCGCGAGGTCGCCGCCGAACCCCGCGTTGGGCTGCCAGCGTTGCAGCCAGGGCACGACGGGCGTTGGCGAGAGGTCGGCGTCGACCACGATCAGGGCCGCGCGCGCGCCCTCCGCCGCCTGCCAGCGTGCCTCTCGCCAGACGAGCGGCGCGCCCAGCACCTGCGCGCGGCCCGGCTCAGCCACCGCTTCGACCAGGCGGTCGTCGGCATCGAACGCGAGGCGCAGCTCGGCGTCACGCACCGCGAGCCAGGCTTGCGGCGCCTGCGGGCTGCGGGCGTCGAGCGCGCTCACGCGTGCGCGCCAGGTGCTGCCGCCGCTCTTGCTGGTGCCGGTGGCGCGCTGCCAGCGACCCTCGCCGCGCAGCTGGACGCGGCTGCCAGCGCCGGCGGTCCCACGCAATCCGAGCAACGCATCGGTCCATGCCGGAGGTCTCAGCGCGCTCGCGGCATCGAGCGTGATGCGGTGTGCGGCGAGGCTGCCGTCGAGGCGGACCTTGATCGCATCGATCGACTGCGCACCCTGCGCGATCTGCTCGCCGTCGATGTCCAGCGCGAGCGGTGCATCGCGATCGGGCCCGGCCTGCCATTTCGCATCGAGCCTGCGCACCGCCACGACGCCAGCACGCACGGCGCTCGCGCGCACCGTGCCGCTGCTCGCAAGGGCAGGCCAGCGGCCCGTGGCCTGCGCGTCGCCCGCAAGCGCACCATCGAGTCCGTCGAACCACGCCGCGAGCGATCGCGAGAGCGCACGCCACGGGCGTAGCGATGCGAGCGCAGGGGCGTCCAAGCTCGCGCGCCAGCGGTCGTCTTGCGCGCGCGGCGCCACGCGGCCCTGCAGCGTGAGGCGGTTGTTGGCTGCACGCACCTCGCCGTCGACGGACCATCCGGGCGCACGGCCGTCGAGCCTGGCCCGACCGGCGAGTGCCACACCGGCCAGCACGCTGTCTTGCAGGTCGACCTGGGCGGCGCCGCGCAGGGCGAGCCAGCCCGTGGGTGCGCCTTTGTCCACCCACCAGCCCGGCGGGCCCGTGAGTTCGGCCTGCCAGCGTCCGTTCAGGCGTGCCGCCGCCACGCCGGGCCACCACAGCGCCGGGTCGAAATCGCTCGCCTCGCCCTGGGTGGCGAACTGCCACGCCGCACCCGCCGCGCGCTCGAGCCGCGCATTGCCCTTCAGGCTTGCGCCGCCCGCGCTCGCGTCGGCGTCGCGCAGTTCGATCCGCGTGCGCGCGGGTGTGCGTTCGGCGGACCAAGCGCCGCGCAAGGCTACAGGCGCGCCACGCTGCGCGTCGAGCCGGCCTTCGAGCGCCATTCGCGCCTGCATCTGCTGTTCGGTCGCTGCGGGCCGAGAGCCGTCGAGTGCGGGCAGGCCCGACCACTGAGTGGCCAGCGTGCCCGACAGCGACATCGCCGGTGCGCGTGTGTCCAACAGCGCCGGCCGCACGCCATGTAGGGAGAGATCGATCTTGGCCGTGTCGCCGAACCATTGCCCGCTGCCAGAAATCCGCCCGGCGTCGGCGGCCAGGCGGATGTCGAAGCGGTCCGCCGCCAGTCGGGTGCGCTCGTCGGCGCGGCCCGCCAGTTCGATGTCGACCGCCGCCACGGGCAGGCGCTTGGCATCCCAGCGTCCGCTCAGTCCGTTCGTGAGGGAAGCTCGAACCTGGACCGGGCGGTCCAGCCCGTTCGTCTCGATCCGGGCCTGTCCTGAGATGCGCGTCTGCGGCGCACCCTGCCAGACAGCGGCAAGGTCCAGGTCCTGCATGCTGGCCTGCAAGGTTGCAAGCGGCCAGGCGGCGAACGGCGCGACCCCGGCGCGCGCCTGGAGCGCCGCGCCCCCGGCATCGGGGCTGGTCAGGCGCAGGTCCAGCGCGAAGTTCGCGAGCGGCCCCTCGGCCTTGGCCTGTGCGTCCCAGCGTGCAGGCGCGCCGTCGGCGGACCTCGCTTGCAATCGCGCGGCCACTGAAAACGGAGCGTCGGCGGCCACCCGCATGTCGCCAGTGACGCTCGCGCGGTCGCTGCGAAACGACAGCGCCTGCAAGCGGTGTTCTTGCCCCTGTGCATGGCCGAGTTCCACCTGCACCGTCAGATCGCGGACCACGGACATGGCCTCGACATGCAACTGCGCCACGCGCAGAGGGGCCAGGGTCAGTGCGAACGGCAGCCGCAAGCTCGCAGGCTCGACCGGTCCCGCGGTGCTCGCGCTGGCGCCGACCTCGACGCGCTCGGCGAGGACATCGGTGACGGCCAGACCGATCCACGCGCCCTCGTACGGGTGCCAGCGCCACTGCGCATCGCGCCAGGACAAGCCGTGCACGACCAAGGGCCGCGCGCCGGCCTTGACCTCGATGCGTTCGGCCGAGAACGCGCCGCCGAACAGCCGACCGTGCGGCGCGACCACGGTGAACCCCGGAACCCGTTCGAGCAGCCAGGCGCTGCCGCGTTCGGTGTGCAGAAGCGCGCTCAGCGCGGCGGCCAGCACCAGCATGACCACGAGCAACGCGACGGCCAGGATGCGCAGCGAGCCACCGAGCGGGCTGCGCGGGCGTGCGATGGGCGCGGGGGGACCGTTCATTGCCGCTCAGAAGGCGATGCCCACCGACAGGTGCAGGCGCCAATCGCGCACCTCTTCACCGTAGGCCACGTCGGCGCGCAGAGGCCCCACCGGCGAGCGCCAGCGCAAGCCCAGGCCTGCACCCCAGGCGGGCTTGAAATCGTTCCAGCGTGCGGCGGCGCGGCCGGCGTCGACAAAGGCGGCCCACCACACGCTGGGCAGCGACTCGCTGACCGGACGCGCGATTTCCAGACTCGCGGTGCCGATCACGCGCCCGCCGACATCGACGCCGGCGACCTGCGGTGTGAGCGAGCGCCACGCGTAGCCCCGCACGGAGTCGTCGCCACCGGCGCGGAAGCGCTGCGTCTCGGGCACCTCGACGTTGTCGCGCGCGTAGACCTGGCCGATTTCGAGCCGAGCCTGCGCATACCAGCGCTCGCCGATCGGTCGCCACCACTGGCCGCGCAGGTGCACGCGCGCGAAGGGGCCGCTGCCCTGCGTGCTGTTGCCGTCGGAGTCGGTGCTGTGCACCTGGCCGACGCCGGTCTGCACCGCGTAGCTGTCGCCCCGCGTGGGCAGCACGATGCTGTCGAGGTCGCGCCAGATGCCGTGGAAGTTGAGGGTGGCCGACAGCGTGTCGCTTCGGGTGGCGTTCGCCAGCACGCCGGCCACGACCGGCCACGTGCGCACCCGCTCGGCCTCGACGAAGACGAGTCGATCGATGCGTTGCGTGTCGTAGCTGCGCCCCACGCGCGCTCGCACCGAGGAGACGCGGTCGGTGTCCGAGTCGAGCCGCTCGGCACCGCCGCCCAGCAGGTTGCGGTACAGGCCGGGCATGGCGTGCGAAGCCAGCTCTCCTTCCCAGGCCTTGCGGCGGTTGCCCCATTCGATCTTGTTGCGAAGGGTGGCGCGCCAGTCGAACAGGTTGCGGTGCACGTGCTCGAGCGAGATGCGAGGCCCCGTGTTCGCGCTGATGCCCACGCCGACGGTGGCCTGCTGCAACGCTGCCTCCTTCACACGCACGGTGACGGTGGCGGTCTCGGCGTGCGCCGGGTCGGGGTCGAGGCTCACCGTGCTGCGCTCAAACAGGCCGGAGCCCTGCAGACGTTCCTGGTAGTCGAGCAATAGCGCATCGGTGGCAACGGTGCCCGGCTCGAAGTCGGCCAGGTTGCGCACGCTCTTGTGGTCCTGGCGCTCGAGGCCTTCGATCATGAGTGGGCCGGTGCGGAACAGCGGGCCCGACGCCGCCTCGACGGACAGGGTGGCGCGGGCCCGGCCGGCGTCGACCTCCGCCGCCGAGGACAGCAGGCTCGCGGCCGCGTAGCCGGTGCCACGCAGGCGCGCGATGAGGGCGCTCTTGGCGTCACGCCATGCGGTGTTTGAGAAGGCGGCACCCGGCGGCAGTCTCCACGCGGCTTGCCACTCGTTGATCAGCGCCTTGGCCTGCGTGTCGCCACGCTTGGCCGCATCGGCCAGGTCACCGACCACCCGCAGGTCGGCCGATTCGACCTGGGTGCGCGCGCCGGGACGCACGCGGATGCGAACCAGCGGCCGCACCCGTGTGCTGAGGGCCGCGTCCTCGCGCTCGGCACGCACGTCGGCATCCATGTAGCCTTCGGTGGCGAGCAGCGCGCGTGCTTCTGCGGGCGTGGCGTTGACCAGGCGTCGCAGTTCGCTGTCGGTCAGCGTTTCGCCGGCGGCATCGCGTGCCAGGCGTGCAAGATCGAGATGGCGATCGAGCAGGGCGCGCAGCTCCTCGGGGGCCTCGATGATCACGTCGGCCGGCGCCGCGCTCGCCGGCATCGAGGTGGCCTGGGCATCGGGCTGCAGGCTCGCACAACCGCCCAGCATCAAGCCGAGCAGAACGCATCCAGCGGCCACCGCGCGCGAAACCGGCGGCGCGGCGTCGTGGCGCCGCGCCGTCATTTCGACAGCAGCCGCATCGCTCCTTCGAGGCCTGCGAGCGTGAGCGGGAACATGCGCTGGCTCATCAGCTGGCCGATGATCGCGATGCTCTGGCGGTACTGCCACACGCCCTGCGGCTCGGGGTTGATCCAGGCACAGCGGGGGAAGGCATGCGTGAGCCGCTGCAACCATTCGGCGCCCGCCTCCTCGTTGTTGTACTCGACGCTGCCGCCGGGCTGCAGGATCTCGTAGGGGCTCATCGTGGCGTCGCCGATGAAGATCAGCTTGTAGTCCTTGTTGTACTTGCGGATCAGGTCCCAGGTGGCGAACTTTTCCGAGAACCGGCGCCGGTTGTTCTTCCACATGAAGTCATAGACGCAGTTGTGGAAGTAATAGAACTCAAGGTGCTTGAATTCGGTCTTTGCTGCGCTGAAGAGTTCCTCGACGCGATGGATGTGCTCGTCCATCGTGCCGCCGACGTCCATGAGCAGCAGCACCTTCACCCTGTTGTGCCGCTCGGGGACCATCTTGATGTCGAGCAGGCCAGCGTTGGCGGCGGTCGCGTGGATCGTGTCGTCGAGGTCGAGCTCCAGCTCGGCACCCTCGCGCGCGAAGCGTCGCAGCCGGCGCAGGGCGACCTTGATGTTGCGCGTGCCTAGTTCCTTGGTGTCGTCGTAGTCCTTGTAGGCGCGCTGGTCCCACACCTTGACCGCGCTCTTGTTGCCGCCGCCCTTGCCGATCCGGATGCCCTGCGGATTGAATCCGCCGGTGCCGAAGGGCGAGGTGCCGCCAGTGCCGATCCACTTGCTGCCGCCCTCGTGGCGCTCCTTCTGCTCCTCGAAGCGCTTCTTCAGCGTTTCCATCAGCTCGTCCCAGCCCATCTTCTCGATCGCCGCCTTTTCCTCGGGCGAGAGTTCGAGCTCGAGCGTCTTGCGCAGCCAGTCCAGCGGCACTTCCTTGGTGAAGTCGGTCAGCAACTCGACGCCCTTGAAGTAGGCCGCGAAAGCACGGTCGAACTTGTCGAACTGGGTCTCGTCCTTCACGAGCGAGGTGCGCGCGAGGTAATAGAACTTGTCGACCGTCGGGCCGCCCTCGCCGTCGATCACGCCGGCCTTGATCGCCTCGAGCAGCGTGAGGTACTCCTTGACCGAGACCTTGAGCCGGGCCGCGCGCAGCGTGTAGAAAAAGTCGATCAGCATGGTGGCCGCCCCATTGTCGGCCAAACCACGATCGGCCGGTGCGGACCGTGCCGGCGGTGCCTACGGCACGCGGCGCACGATCGAGCGCGGTGCCACGCCGGCCTCGAAGGTGGCACCGCCCCAACCGTCGGCCTTGAACGCGAGATCGACCGGGACGTCGCGACCGCAGCCCGAGAACGTCCAGCGCTCGCGCCATCGGCCATCGACCAGGTAGGCCCGTGCCAGCGGGCCCAGCGTGACCGGCAGGAACACGGCGTCGGGCTCGGGCGGGCGCGGCTCGGTCCGGTCCAGGGCCAGGCTGTCGCACGCGGCGCCGCCGTCGCGCCAAAGACCAAGTTTGGCCGCCGACAGGGCGGCGCG
>JAOUIM010000545.1 GCA_029884035.1 Aquincola sp.
GCGTGGTCGGCACCTGCACGAATGACACGCCTCGCATGAAGCAGGCAGCGGCAAAGCCCGCGATATCGCCCACCACGCCGCCGCCGAGCGCAAACAACATGGTCTTGCGATCACAGCCCTCGGCCAACAGCCGGTCGAAGATCAGGTCGAGCGAAGCCCAGTCCTTGTGCGCTTCACCATCCGGGAGTTCCACGCGCACCAACCTCGGGTAATGACGGGCAAGTGCCGTCTCGAACGACGCGCCGTAAAGCGCGGCCACGGTCGCATTGGTCACGACCGCGGCGGTTGTCGAGCGCGGCAGGCCCTGCCAGGTCGAGCTCGCGCCAAGCAGTCCCGTGCCGATGATGATGTCGTAGCTACGGTCGCCCAGCGCGATGGCGATCGTGGAAGGCGCAACGAACTTCGAATCGGAACCCGGCATGCGCCGAGTTTACGGCGCCCTCGACGGCGGACTCACCGCGATACCGGCCAGCTCCAGCTGCATCAACACCATGTTGACCAGGGTATGCACAGAGGGGCGACCGGTCTCGATCACGTAGTGCGCGGTCCGCCTGTACAAGGGATCGCGCTCGGCGAACAACGCGCGCAGGCGCTTGAGCGCGTCACCGCCACCTTGGAGCAGGGGCCGGTGCGTGTCGTGGCGCAGGCGGCGCGCCAGGTCCTCGGGCGTCGCGCGCAGGTAGAGCACGGTCGTGCGCTGGTGCAGACGATGGCGGTTGGCCTCGCGCAGAACGATCCCTCCGCCCGTTGCGATCACACGGTCTTGCGGTGCCGTGGTTGCCGCGTCGAGCACCTGCTCCTCGATGTCACGAAAGGCGGGTTCGCCGTGCAGTTCGAAGTACTCGCGGATCGTGCAACCGATTCGCTGTTCGATGAGGTGGTCGGTATCGACGAACGACAGCGCCAGATGCCGGGCGACGTGGCGACCGACCGTGGACTTGCCACTGCCGGGCATGCCGACCAGGGAGATCACGGTGGCACGCCCCGCAGACGCGTCAGGGCACGCACTCCGCCGTATTCGCCGCCGGGTTGGGGTTCTGCGGCTCGTCGCTGCGCCACCGGTTGTAGCGGTACAGCACCATCGAGCAGTCAGCCTGCACCTGAAGATCGAACAGGTGCCACCACAGCGCAGTGCCCTCGCCAGCCGGCGGTGAGAACGAGACGGTGCGGCCGACGTAGTTCAGTTCGACGCGGGTCGGCGAACCCGTCATGCCCGGCGAGAACGTCTGCGAGAAGTTGTGCAGGTAGAAGCGGTAGATGCCCACCTTGGGACGACGGATCGTCGTGACCTCGGGCCCGAAACCGGTGACGTCGTCGACGTCGAGGCTGGCATAGGGTTCGGCCGACAGCGACCCCTTGGACGCATAGTAGACATGGGCACCGCCCGGCTCACGCAGGTGCGAGTCGATGTCGCTCGGCGATGCGCCCCAGGTCAGGCGCATCGTGGCCGCGTTGGTCGTCGGGATCGTCAAGCAAGTCGTCAACGACACCGGGGCGCTCAACACGTCGACCGAAGTGGCATTGGTGAGGTACGCACCGCGGCGACCCTGGAGGATCACGCGGTTCGACGAGGGCACTTGCACGGTGAACTGGCCCTGGGCATCCGTCGTCGCGTACGCGATGCTGGAGTAGCTGATGCCATCGGCCGCGAGACGCACGTTGGATGCCGCCGCGCCGGCATCGTCGACCACGCAGCCGGTGACGGTCTGCGGCGCGGCGATCGCCTGCCCGACCATCCACAGCGCGAATCGCGTTGCACTGGCGGTGTAGTAGGGCTGCACGCCAGAGACCAGCGTTGCGGTACCGTCGGCCACCCAACGGCCGGTGACCGGATCGAAGTAGTACAGCGTGGCCGATGCCGGGGAAGAAGCGCTTCGCGTGCTGACGGGAATCTGCAGCGTCAGTTGCTGCCCGCTGGCCACGTCGAGATCGACCGACGACGACAGCATCACGGCCCCGAACGACTGCACCGCGGTGCCATTGCTGTCGGTGTAATCGCCGGACAGCAGGTTGCTGTCGCTGCCCAGATTGATCGCGGTGACTCTCAGGTCGACCGTGGCAGGCGCCGCGCCACCACCAGCAGCCACGACACCATCGGCTGGCACGGTGACGGCAGCGCCGGTGCTGGTCTGCGTGACCG
>JAOUIM010000145.1 GCA_029884035.1 Aquincola sp.
GTCGAGCAGCCAGCCTTCGCCGTGCGGGCCGCGCACCGGCGCGTCGTCCATCGGTGCGCCAGGCACCATCCAGCCCTCGAAGTGATCGACGTCTGGCGTGTTCAGGGGCGAGTCCGTGAGCCATGTGGGCACCGACAGGCGCCCGCTGTTGACGAGTGCACGCCCCGCGGGAACCTCGGCAGCCAACGTCAGCACGGCATCGCGCAGCACGCGCGCGGCGCGGGTCTTGGGCGTCATGAAGTCGGTGCTGCGCGTGGAGTTGAGGATGTTCTCGTCGGCCGCCGCGCCGCGTTCGACGCCGTAGCTGTCCAGCAGCGTGGCAGGTGCCCTGCCCTCGAGCACGGCCTTGACCTTCCAGATCAGGTTGTCGGCGTCCTGCACGCCCGAGTTGGCGCCGCGCGCCCCGAACGGCGACACCTGGTGCGCGCTGTCGCCCACGAACAGCACGCGGCCGTGGCGAAAGCTGGACATGCGGCGGCACTGGAACGTGTACACGCTGACCCACTCGAGCTCGAAGCCGATGTGGCCAAAGCCCTGCTGGTCGAGCGCCTCGCGCACGCGGTGGCGCACGCGCTCGGGGTTCTTCTCGGCCTCGGGGTCGGCGTCCCAGCCGAGCTGGAAGTCGATGCGCCAGACGTTGTCGGCCTGGCGGTGCATCAACGCGCTCTCGCCGGCGTGGAAGCGCGGCGCGAACCAGAAGCGGCGCTCGGTGCGCTCGAGCGGGAACGGCTCGCCCGTACTCGAATCCAGCACGATGTCGGCGATGAGGAAGCGGTCCTGGAACACCTTGCCCTCGACGTCCAGGCCCATCTGGCGACGGATGCCGCTCTTGCTGCCGTCGGCGGCGATCAGCCAGTCGGCCACGACGGCGTAGCGGCCGTCGGGGGTTTCGACGTCCAGGCGCACGCCTTCACCGCCCGGCGTCACCTGCACCAGCCGGTGCTGCCAGCGCAGGTCGATGGAGGCGGCGCGGCGCGACGGCCCGCGCTCGGGCGTCGCGCTCCCCATTGGGGACGGTCCGCTGCTTTCGGCGGGCCCAGGGGCCGACAGTTCCATCGCGCGCTCGACCAGGTACTGTTCGAGGTGGTACTGCTGCAGGTTCACCATGCCGGGCCGGTGATGGCCGGCCTCGGGCAGCAGGTTGAAGCTGAAGACCTCGCGCTCGCCGTGGAAGGTGCGGCCCACGTTCCAGGTCACCCCCTTGGCCACCACGCGCTCGCCCACGCCCAGCCGGTCGAAGATCTCGAGCGTGCGCTTGGCGTAGCACACGCCACGCGAGCCGACCGAGACGGTGTCGTCCTCATCGATCATCAGCACCGGCAGTCCGCGCTGCGCGGCGTCGATCGCGGCGGCCAGGCCCACCGGCCCGGCGCCGACGATCGCCAGCGGCACGCGCCGTGGTTGCCTGGCGCCAAGTTCCGGTGCCGGCCGGTACTCGTAGTGGGGCCAGGTGTAGGTCTTGAGCATGCGGCCGGCCGCGCTTGTTCAGCGCTTGTTCTGGGGGTGCATCCACGCCGCGTGCTGCGGCGCTTTCCGGGTGCGGCTCCACTCGTCGAGCATCGCCCACTTCACCTCGTCGAGCTTGCGGCTCATCTCGGGCGTGGCGGTGTCCACGGCGAGCTCGAGTCGGTGGCCGTTGGGATCGAAGAAGTAGATCGACTTGAAGATCGTGTGCTCGGTGGGGCCCACCACCTCGATGCCCGCGGCCTCGAGCCTCGCCTTCGTGGCCATCAGCTCGTCCATGCTGCCGACCTTGAAGGCGATGTGCTGCACCCACTCGGGCGTGCTTTCGTCGCGCCCCATCGGCGGCGAGTTCGGCAGCTCGAAGAACGCCAGCACGTTGCCCTGGCCCGCATCGAGGAAGACGTGCATGTAGGGGTCGGGTGCGCCGGTGGACGGTACGTTGTTCTCGGCGATCGCGAGCACGAAGTCCATGCCCAGGTGCTGGCGGTACCAATCCACCGTCTGCTTGGCGTCGCGGCAGCGGTACGCAACATGGTGGATGCGTTGGAGCAGCGGCATCGCGTTCATCCTCCTTCGAGGGACTTCCACATTTCGACGTCGCGCTCGGCAGTCCAGATGCGTGGATCGCGGTATTGCGTGGCTTCGTCGTAGGCTCGGCTCACGTCGAACGGCAGGCAGTGGTCGAAGATCACCCAGTGGCCGTACCTGGGCTTGAGCGCGGCATAGGTCTCGCGGTACACGCTGTTGAGGTCCTGGCCCTTGGCGGCAGCGGCCTTCACGTGGGCGAACAGGTCGGACAGGAACGCACGCGTGCCCGCCAGCCCCTTCGCCACCTGCGCCTCGCCCTTCAGCGCTGCACCACGGCCCGGAACGAGCGCCAGCGGCGCGAGCGCGGCCAGGTTGTCCAGCGTGGCGGGCCAGTCGCTGTAATAGGCGTCGCCGCAGTACGGCGTGGCGTCGAATTCGACCAGGTCGCCGGAGAACAGCGTGCGCTCGCCCGGCAGCCACACCACCGTGTCGCCCTTGGTGTGGCCACGCCCGAGCTGCAGCAGTTGCACTTCCAGCTTACCCAGCCACAGCGTCATTTTGCCGCTGAAGGTGATCGACGGCCAGGTCAGCCCCGGCGGCACGCTCTCGACATTGCGGAACAGGCGCGGAAAGCGGCCGATCTCGCTGGCCTTGTCCTGCTCGCCGCGCTCGCGGATCAGGCTCAGGGTGTCGTCGCTGGCGATGATGTGGTCGGGTTTGTAGGCCGCGGCGCCGAGCACGCGCACCGCGTGGTAGTGCGACAGCACCACATACCGGATCGGCTTGTCGGTCACAGCGCGAATGCGGCGGATCACGTCGGCGGCCATCACCGGCGTGGCCTGGGTGTCGATGACCATCACCGCGTCGTCGCCGATCACCACGCCGGTGTTCGGATCGCCCTCGGCGGTGTAGGCCCACGCGTGCGGCGAGAGCTGTTCGAAGGTGATCTTCTTGTCGGCCAGATCGGCCTGCGAGGCGAAGGCTTTGCTCGTGCTCATCGGGCTATTGTCGACCTTCTGGGCGCCCAGCGACAGGGCCCCGGCCTGCTGCTGTCAGCGCTCGGCGTTCGGGAAGAACAACTGCTCGCCACCGATCTTGTAGGCCGCGATCGTGCCCTGCCCGGCGGGCGACACGACCCAGTCGATGAACTGCTGCGCCATGGCCACCTTCACGTGCGGGTGCCGGGCGGGATTGACCGCGATCACGCCGTACTGGTTGAACAGGCGCGTGTCGCCTTCGACGAGCACCGCCAGGTCGCCGCGGTTCTTGAAGTTCAGCCACGTGCCGCGGTCGGTCAACACGTAGGCGCTGCTCGATGCGGCGATGTTCAGGGCCGGGCCCATGCCGCAGCCGCAGGCCTGGTAGCCGGCGGGTTTGTTCGCAGTGACGTCGATGCCGGCGCCCTTCCAGTAGCGCAGCTCGGCGGCGTTCGTGCCGCTCTTGTCGCCGCGCGAGATGAACGGCGCGCCGCCTGCGGCGATCTTGACCAGTGCGGCCACGACATCCTTGCCCTTCGCACCTGCGGGGTCGGCCTTCGGACCGACGATCACGAAGTCGTTGTACATGACGGGGTATCGCCTCATGCCGTAACCCTCGGCAACGAATTTCTCCTCCGCCGCCTGGTCGTGCACGAACACGACGTCGGCGTCACCGCGGCGAGCGGTGTCGAGCGCCTGCCCGGTGCCCTGCGCGACAACGCGGATGTCGATGCCGCTGGCGGCCTTGAACGCCGGCAGCAGGTGCGCGAACAGCCCCGACTGCTCGGTGCTGGTGGTGGAAGCCATCACGATGAATTTGTCCTGCGCGTGAGCGAGGAAGGCGCTGAACAGCGCCAGGCAAGCGAGGATCAGGCGGACCAAGGCAGTTCTCCTTTGAGGAACAAGGCGGCGGGCTCGGGCAGCGGGCGTTCGAAGAAGTCGTTGGTCGCAAGGTCGACGACGAGGCGCCCGCCCTCCAGGTAGAGGACGCGCGTGGCCAGCCGCTTGGCCTGGCCGAGGTTGTGCGTGCTCATCACCAACGCCATGCCCTCGGCACTGAATTCGGTGATGAGTTGCTCGACCTCGCGCTTGGCGCCCGGGTCCAGGCTCGCCGTCGGCTCGTCGAGGAACAGCACCTGCGGGCGCACCGCCCAGGCGCGTGCCAGCGCCAGGCGCTGCTGCTGGCCCCCCGAGAGCACGCGCGCGGGCCGGTTGCGCTCGCCCGCGAGGCCCACGCGCGCGAGTGCCGCATCGGCTCGCGCCGTACGTTCGGCGGCGGGCACTCCGGCCAGCCAAAGCGCGAGCATCAGGTTGCGCCACACCGACACGCGCAGCAGGAAAGGGCGCTGGTAGACCATCGCCTGACGCAGGTCGCCCGCCACGAGACGCCGACCCTCGTGCGGCAGGCGGCCGTGCAGCACGCGCAACAGCGTGGTCTTGCCGCAGCCGTTGGCCCCGACCAGCGCCACCCGCTCGCCGGCGCGCAGCGTGAAGTCCACGCCGTGCAGTGCCGTGGTCGCGCCGAAGCGCACGGCCACGCCTTCGAGCGCGATCAGGCCGCTGCTCATCGTGAGTGGCATGCGCTCATGCGGCCGCCGGTAGTGCCGCCGCCGGCGCTGCCGCTTCGTGCGTTCCCTGGCGTCGCTGCACGAGCGCGATCAACGCGTTGATCGCGCCCACCACGGCGAGCAGCACGAAACCGAGGCCGAGCGCGAGCGGCAGGTCGCCTTTGCTGGTTTCCAGCGCGATCGCGGTGGTCATGACGCGCGTGACACCGTCGATGTTGCCGCCGACGATCATCACCGCGCCGACTTCGCTGATCGCGCGGCCGAACGCGGTAAGCGCGATCGTCACGAGCGCCAGTCGCTCGTGCACCAGCAGCAGCAGCGCGGCGGTGAACGGCGCCGCGCCCATCGAGCGCAGCTGCTCGCCGTTGCCGTGCCACGCGTCGGCGACGAGCTGGCGCGTCAGCGCCGCCACCACGGGCAACACGAGCACCGTCTGCGCGATTACCATGGCTGCGGGCGTGAAGAGGATGCCCAGCGAACCGAGCGGCCCCGCGCGCGACAGCAGCAGATACACCGCCAGGCCCACGACCACCGAAGGCAGCGCGAGCAGCGTGTTCAGCACCGCCACCAACGTACGGTGGCCGGGGAAGCGCGCCACGGCAAGCCAAGCGCCCGCCGTCATGCCGACGCCGGCGGCGAGTACGCATGACAGGCTGCTGATGCCCAGCGACAGGCCCACGATCTGCGCCAGCCGCGCGTCGAACCCGATCACCAGGGACCACGCGGTAGACAGCGCAGCGCCGAATCCTTCGTTCATCGTGGAGGCATTCTGTTCAGGAGACGAAGACCTGGCGATATGCGCGGGCCGACATAGGGCGAACCCCCGCCATCGACGGGTGTGGCACAGTGCCGCCCGCCATGCCGCTCGTCGCCCCGCTGCCCGCCGATCACGACCCGGAGATTGCCGAACTGGCGCGCTTCTTCGAGAGCACGCTGGGCTTTGCGCCCAACAGCGTGCTGACGATGATGCGGCGCCCGGGGCTCGCACGCGCCTTCACCGAGCTCAACCGCGCGGTGATGAGTCGCCACGGCCGCGTGACCGGCGAACTCAAGCGCCTGGTCGGCCATGTGGCCAGCACGGTGGCCGGATGCCGTTATTGCGAGGCGCACACGATACGCGCCGCGGCACGCTTTGGCGCCGCAGAGGGTGCCGATGCGGCGCGTCTGGACGCGGTGTGGGACTTTCGCACGAGCGCCCTTTTCACGGCGGCCGAGCGCGCCGCGCTCGAATTCGCCGCCGCAGCCGCCAGCGTGCCCGGGGCGGTGGACGAGACCATCGCCACCGAGTTGCGCCGCCATTGGGACGACGGCGACATCGTCGAGATCACGGGCGTGGTGGCGCTGTTCGGCTTCCTGAACCGCTGGAACGACGCCATGGCCACCGAACTGGAGGCGAGCGCGGCCGACGACGGCCGCCGCTGGCTCGCCGCGCGTGGCTGGAACGCTGGCAAGCACGGCAAATGAACATGACCCCCAAGCTCGCTGCGCTCGCGGCCCCCCGAGGGGGCGCTCATCCGGCTCGGGAGCGGCCCAGCGCCGGATGAAATGATGACCCCCAAGCTCGCTGCGCTCGCGGCCCCCCCAAGGGGGCGCGCTCATCCGGCAAGGGAGCGGCCCAGCGCCGGATGAGACCATGGCACTGAAGTCCACCATCTACAAAGTACAGCTTCAGTTGGCCGACATGGACCGCGGCGTCTACGGCGAGCACGCGCTGACGGTGGCGCTCCACCCGAGCGAGACCGAGGAGCGCCTGATGGTGCGCCTGCTGGCCTATGCGGTGCACGTGCCCGCCGACGATCACCGCGGTTCGCTCGAGTTCGCGCGCGGCCTGTCGGACACCGACGAGCCCGATCTCTGGCAGCACGACCTGTCGGGCGTGCTGGTGCAATGGATCGAGGTCGGCCTGCCCGACGAGCGCCGCATGCTGCGCGCCGCCGCGCGTGCCGAGCGGGCCACGTTCATCGCCTACGCCTCGAGCACGCCGGTGTGGTGGGCCGGGGTGAAGAACAAACTCACCCGCACCGAGCGACTGTCGGTCTGGCAGTTGCCGGCCGGGCAGAGCCAGGCGCTGGCCGCGCTGGCCAAACGCTCGATGCAGTTGCAGTTCACCGTGCAGGACGGCCAGGTGTGGTGCCACGCCGGCGACACGACGGTCGAACTTTCACTCGTGCCGCTGCTCCACGACGCATGAGACGCCTTCCCGCCTTGCTGCTCGCTGCCACCATGCTCGTTTCCAACGTTCTCGCCCAAGCGCCCGACGCCGACCCCTACCTCGGGCTCGAAGACGTGCAGGGCGACGAGGCCCTGGCCTGGGTGCGCGAGCGCAACCGCGAGTCACGTGCATTGCTGGAAAAGCAGCCGCGGTTCGACGCCACCCGCGCGCGTATCCTCGAGATCCTCGACTCGAAGGAGAAGATTCCCAGTGTCAGCCGCCAGGGCGACTGGTTCTACAACCTGTGGCAGGACGAGAAGAGCCCGCGCGGGCTGTGGCGCCGTACGACGCTGGCCGAATACCGCATGCCCGAACCCGCGTGGGAGACGGTGCTCGACCTCGACGCGCTCGGCGCGGCCGAGAAGGAGAACTGGGTCTGGAAGGGCGCGAACTGCTTCGGCCCGGCGTATGCGCGCTGCATCGTTGCCCTGTCGCGCGGCGGCGCCGACGCTGCGGTGCAACGCGAATTCGATCTCGTCGCCAAACGCTTCGTGCCCGCGAGCGACGGGGGCTTCACGTTGCCCGAAGCCAAGTCGTCGGTCGACTGGATCGACCTCGACACCGTCTACGTCGGGACCGACTTCGGGCCCGGCTCGATGACCGAGGCAGGCTATCCGCGCGTGATCAGGCGCTGGCAGCGCGGCGCCCCGCTCGCGCAGGCTGCGATCGTTTTCGAGGGCCAGAGCAAGGACGTGGCCGCGTTCGCCAGCGTCGATCGCACCCCCGGCTTCGAGCGCACCGTGTTCGGCCGCTACACGGACTTCTACAACTCGGTTCAATGGCTGCTGGGTGCCGACGGCGAATTGCAGCCGCTCGATTACCCGAGCGACGCGCGCTTCGCGTTCTGGCGCGATCGCGTGCTGATCGGGCTGAAGAGCGACTGGGCGGTGGGCGGCCGCACCTGGCCGCGCGGCAGCCTGCTGGTGGCCGACGCGGCGGCCTATCTGAAGGGCGAACGCCGCTTCGAGGCACTGTTCACGCCCACGGCGACGCGCTCGCTCGACGGCTTCACGGTGACGGCCAGCCGCGTGTTGCTGACGATCCTGGACAACGTGGCCGGGCGCGTCGAGGAGTGGCGCGCCGAGGGCGGCCGCTGGAGTCGGCGTGAGGTCGCGGCGCCCTTCCCCGGCACGCTCGGCGTCACTGCACTGCACGATCCGTTGCTGGGCGATCGCGATGCTCTGGCCGAGCAGTACCTGCTCACCTACACCGACTTCCTCACGCCCGACTCGCTGATGCTGGGCAGAACCGGCAGCGACGCGCGCGAGACACTCAAGTCGCGCCCGCGCTTTTTCGACAGCACGGGCATGAAGGTCGAGCAGCGCTTTGCAACGTCGAAGGATGGCACGCGCGTTCCCTACTTCGTGGTCTGGCCCAAGGGCGCCAAGGCCGATGGCGCCAACCCGACGCTGCTCTACGGCTACGGCGGCTTCGAGGTTTCGCAGCAGCCTTGGTACTCGGGCGGTTTCGGCAGCGCCTGGTACGGCCGTGGTGGTGTGCTCGCGGTGGCCAACATCCGCGGCGGCGGCGAGTTCGGGCCTGCGTGGCACCGCGCTGCGATCCGCGAGCACAA
>JAOUIM010000146.1 GCA_029884035.1 Aquincola sp.
GGGAGGTGGATGGCATCGCACTCGCTCGGTGCGCAGCGGTCCGCCACAGGCCACGAGTGCCAGCAGGGCCGCGTCCTTGGCCGAGAGCGCGATCGCCAGCCCGCCGACTCGCAGCCGCGGTGTGCCGAGCAGACACAACTCGCAGTCGATCGCGGATTCGGAAGCGCCCGGGGGACGCGGGGCGGGACATGCGCTGCATGTGTGGTGCGGCTTGCGATCTCGGGCAACGGCGGCGCCAGCCGGTGCCGCAATGCGGGCGGTATAGGCCCTGGTGCGTTACCGCGTCGTTACCTGGCAACGCCCCCGCGGGTCCTCACGCGACCCGGCACACCTTGAGCATGTTGGTGCCGCCCGGGTGGCCCATCGGCTCGCCGCAGGTGATGGCGTAGGTGTCGCCGGGCTTGAACACCCCGCGATCGACGAGGATCTTCTCGGCGTCGAGCAGTGCCGTGTCGCGGTCGTGGTGGTTGGGCATCAGGATCGGCCGCACGTTGCGGTACAGCGCCATCCTGCGCAGTGTCACCGGTTGGGTGGTGACGCCGAAGATCGGGGTGTGGCTGCGGTAGCGGCTCATCCACAGCGCGGTAGATCCGCTCTCGGTCAAGGCAAGGATCGCCTTGCAGCCGAGGTGGAAGGCGGTGAACAGCGCGCCCATCGCGATGGCCTGGTCGATGCGGCCAAAGTGCTTGTTGGTGAAATCGGCGTCGGGCCGCACCTCCTCGGCGCGCTCGGCCTCGACGCAGATCTGCGCCATGGCCTCCACCGTCTCGACTGGGTACTTGCCAGCCGCCGTCTCGGCGCTGAGCATCACGGCGTCGGTGCCGTCGTGCACCGCATTGGCCACGTCGCTGACCTCGGCGCGCGTGGGCACCGGGTTGACGATCATCGACTCCATCATCTGCGTGGCGGTGATCGTCACCTTGTCCATCGCGCGCGCCATCTTCAGCATGCGCTTCTGCAGCGCCGGCACGCTCGCGTTACCGACCTCGATGGCCAAGTCGCCGCGAGCGACCATGATGCCGTCGCTGGCCTTGAGGATCGCCTCGAGCTGCGGGATCGCCTCGCTGCGCTCGATCTTGGCGATCAGCCCGGGCTTGTGGCGCCACTTCTCGCCGGCCACGTTGGCGAGCTGGCGCGCCATCTCCATGTCGGTCGCGCTCTTTGGAAAACTCACCGCGAGGTATTCGCACTGGAAGCTCATCGCGGTCTTGATGTCCTCCATGTCCTTGCCGGTGAGCGCCGGAGCGGTCAGGCCGCCGCCCTTCTTGTTGATGCCCTTGTTGTTGGACAGATCGCCGCCGGTCTTCACCGTGGTGACGACCTGTTCGTTGCGCACGTCCTCGACCGTCAGCTCGATCAGGCCGTCGTTGAGCAGCAGCGTGTCGCCGGGTTTCACGTCACGCGGCAGCTCCTTGTAGTCCAGGCCGACGATCTCGTTGGTGCCGGGCTCGTCATGCGCGGCGTCGAGCACGAATCGCTGGCCGGCGACGAGCACGGTCCTGCCGCCCTCGAACTTGCCGACGCGGATCTTCGGTCCTTGCAGGTCGGCCATGATCGCCACCGCCCTGCCGGCACGGTCGGCCGCGGCGCGCACCATCGTTGCGCGGTCGATGTGGTCCTGCGCCGTGCCGTGCGAGAAGTTCAGCCGCACCACGTCGACGCCCGCCGCGATGAGCCGCTCCATCACCTCCGGCGAGGAGGAGGCGGGTCCGAGGGTGGCGACGATCTTGGTCTGGCGAGGCATAGGGCTTTCCCGGGTTTGGCGCGCGATTATCCGCGCCGCCACGAGGGGGCGTCAGTTTCACCTCAGTTTCGCGTCAGCCCTTGTTGGGTTCACGTCAGAGCACGGTCAGTCCGCGCCCCGACAGTCGCGCCCTTACACCTGAGGAGCCACCATGGACACCGATCTCGCGAGTCGAATCGCCTCGCACCCGGACTACATCGCACTCAAGGCCAGGCGCAGCCGATTCGGCTGGACGCTGGCGGTGCTCATGCTGATCGTCTACTACGGCTTCATCCTGCTCGTGGCGTTCGACAAGCCTTTCCTGGCACAGCGGCTGGGCGAAGGCGTGATGACGGTGGGCATGCCCGTCGGCCTGGCCGTCATCGTGTTCACCGTGCTCATCACCGTCATCTACATCCGCCGCGCCAACCGTGAGTTCGACGCCCTGTCGGAGCGCATTGCCAGGAGCGTCCTCAAATGAGCCGCCTTTCCATCCCCGCCAAGGCGGCACTGGCCGCCCTCGCCTTGCTTGCGGTCGCCGCGGGTGCGCATGCCGCCGGCGCCGATCTCGGGCAGACCCAGAAGCAGGCCACCAACTGGACGGCAATCGGCATGTTCGGCGTCTTCGTCGCCTTCACGCTGTGGATCACCAAGTGGGCTGCCGCGCGCACCAAGAGCGCCGCCGACTTCTATACCGCCGGCGGCGGCATCACCGGGTTCCAGAATGGTCTGGCGATCGCCGGCGACTACATGTCCGCGGCCTCCTTCCTCGGCATCTCCGCCGCGGTGATGGCCTCGGGCTTCGACGGCCTGATCTATTCGATCGGCTTCCTGGTCGGCTGGCCGGTCGTGACCTTCCTGCTGGCCGAGCGCCTGCGCAACCTGGGCAAGTTCACCTTTGCCGACGTGGCGTCGTTCCGCTTCGCGCAGACGCCGGTGCGGGTGTTCGCGGCCTCCGGCACGTTGGTCGTCGTCGCGTTCTACCTGATCGCGCAGATGGTCGGCGCCGGGCAGCTCATCAAGCTGCTCTTCGGCCTCGAGTACTGGATCGCGGTGGTGATCGTCGGCGCGCTGATGATGGTCTACGTGCTGTTCGGCGGCATGACGGCCACCACCTGGGTGCAGATCATCAAGGCCTGCATGCTGCTGGGTGGCGCCACGTTCATGGCGCTGATGGTGCTGTGGAAGTTCGGCTTCTCGCCCGAGGCGATGTTCGCCGAGGCGGTCAAGATCAAGACCGACCTTGCGGTCAAGGGCGGCAAGGACGCGGCCACCGCGGCCAAGGAGGGCTTCTCGATCATGGGGCCGGGCGGCTTCGTCAAGGATCCGATCTCGGCCATCTCCTTCGGCATGGCGCTGATGTTCGGCACCGCCGGGCTGCCGCACATCCTGATGCGCTTCTTCACCGTGCCCAACGCCAAGGAGGCGCGCAAGTCGGTGGGCTGGGCCACCACCTGGATCGCCTACTTCTACATCCTGACCTTCATCATCGGCTTCGGCGCGATCGCCTTCGTGCTGACCAACCCCGAGTTCCTCGACGCCAAGGGCGCCTTGAAAGGCGGCGGCAACATGGCGGCGATCCACCTGGCCAACGCGGTGGGCGGCAACGTCTTCCTCGGCTTCATCTCGGCGGTGGCCTTCGCGACCATCCTTGCGGTGGTGGCGGGCCTGACGCTGTCGGGCGCCTCGGCGGTGTCGCACGACCTGTATGCCACCGTGATCAAGGCGGGCAAGGCCGACAGCAAGAGCGAGCTCGGTGTCTCGCGCGTCACCACCGTGGCCCTGGGCATCGTCGCCGTGGCGCTGGGCATCGCCTTCGAGAAGCAGAACATCGCCTTCATGGTGAGCCTGGCCTTCGCGATCGCCGCGTCGGCCAACTTCCCGGTGCTGCTGATGAGCGTGCTGTGGAAGGGGTGCACCACGCGCGGCGCGGTGATCGGCGGCTTTCTCGGCCTGATCTCGTCGGTGGTGCTGACCGTGGTCTCGCCGGCAGTGTGGGAGGCCACGCTCGGCAACCCGAAGGGCTCGGCGCTGTTCCCCTATACGTCACCGGCACTGTTCTCGATGACGCTCGGCTTCGTCGGGATCTGGCTGTTCTCGCTGCTCGACAGCAGCGCGCGCGGCAGCCAGGACCGCAGCGGGTTCCTCGCGCAGCAGGTGCGCTCGGAAACAGGCATCGGTGCCTCCGGGGCCAGCGGCCATTGACGATTCGCAAGCGGGGCGAAGGCGGCCGCCTTCGCCCCTTTCGCACCCTAGGGGACCGCAGGCACACTGCATGCGGTCCCTTTCCCATTGCCCCCGATGCCCGACGCCCCCGCCGACACACAGCGCGAGATGCTGTCGCTGCTGACCGCGCGCGTGCACGACACCGCGACCCGCGAGCCGCTGTGGGTCGACGGCGGTGACGATCTGGTCAGCGTGTGCCACCGGATGGCCGAGCAGGGCCGCACCGGGGTGCTGGTGAGAGACACGGCCGACCATGGCGAGCGGCTGGGCATCTTCACGACCACTGACCTGCGCAACGCGCTGCTTCTGGGCCGACCCCCGGAGTCGATCGCGGTGCGAGAGATGGCGCGGTTCGCGCTGATCGAGATCGGGCCCGACGCGAGCCTCTTCGAGGCGCTGTGGATGATGGTGCACCACCGTGTGCACCGGCTCATCGTGCGCCGCGGCAGCGAGGCGCTGGGTGTGCTGTCGCAGGCCGAACTGGTGGGCTTCGTGTCGAACCATTCGCACGTGGTCGCGCTTCAGATCGACGACGCGCGCTCGCTCGCCGACCTGACCGAGGCGGCCCGCCGCATCGATGCGATGTTGGAGCTGCTGCAGGACGGAGGCCTGCGCATCGAGCGGCTGGCGCGTGTGGTCGGCGACCTGAACCGGCGCCTGCTTGCACGCCTGTGGGCGTTGGTCGCACCGCCGGAACTCGTCGCCAACAGCTGCCTCGTCGTGATGGGCAGCGAAGGCCGCGGCGAACAGATCCAGAAGACCGACCAGGACAATGCGCTGATCCTGCGTGACGGTTTCGAGCATCCGTTGCTGGACCCAGCCACGCACCGCTTCAACCAGGGCGTGGCCGCGCTCGGATGGCCGCCCTGCCCGGGCGACATCATGCTGACCAACCCGCGCTGGTGCGCGCCCGTGGCGACTTTTCGCGCCACGGTGCGCGACTGGGTCTATGGCGCCGACCCCGAGGGACCGATGCACCTGGCGATCTTCTTCGACGCCACCGCGGTGGCCGGCGACGCTTCGCTGCTTGCCGCGGTGCAGGCCCAGGTCGACCGGGTGGTCGGCACCAGCGACGCATTCGTTGCCCGCTTCGGCGCAGCCGCCGACCAGTTCCATGCGCCGGCGCGCTGGTGGGCGCACCTGACGGGAAGCGCAGACGAGCAGCCGCTCGACCTCAAGAAGCTCGGCACGTTCCCGATCGTCCACGGCATCCGCGCCCTGTGCCTCATGCATGGCGTGCGCGAGGCAGGTACTGCAGAAAGGATCGCGCGGCTGCGCGAACGCGGCGTGCTCGACGTCGAGACCGCGGTGGATCTCGTCGAGGCGCTTCACTTCCTCATGGGCCTGAAGCTGCGGCATCAGCTGCGCCACCGCGCGTCAGGCGAGGCGGCCGGCAACCTGGTGCGGCCGTCGGAACTCAGCACGATGGAGCGCCACCAGTTCAAGAACGCCCTGGAGATCAACCGGCACTTCCGCGCCGTGCTGCGCCAGCGCCTGCGGCTGGACTCGCTCTAGCGCACGGAAGCTCCAGCCATGCGAACCGCAGCGACACGCTCCTCACGCCTGCTGGGCCTGTGCGCGCTCGGTGCGGTCGGCTTCAACTTTCCGCTCATCACGCTATGGGACCGCAGCGTGACCGTGTTCGGCGTGCCGTTGATGGCCCTGGCGCTGTTCGCGGGCTGGGCGGTGCTGATCGGGGCGGCTGCCTGGATCGTCGAGCGCGGCCCGGACGACGCAGGCGCAAGCGCTCCGACCGAATCAGCCGAACCCTGAGGGACCCGTGCACACGTTGCCGCTTGCCCTGGTCCTCGGCGCCTCGTTCGCCTACCTGCTGCTGCTCTTCACGGTGGCCTGGTGGGCCGACCGCCGCGCCAGCGCCGGCCGTTCGGTGATCGGCAACGCCTGGGTCTATGCGCTGTCGATCGGTGTGTACTGCACCGCGTGGACCTACTTCGGCAGCGTGGGTCGCGCGGCGGCCTCGGGGTTGTGGTTCCTGCCGATCTACCTCGGACCCACGCTGGCCATGCTGCTGGCCTGGTCGCTGCTGCGCAAGATGGTGCGCATCGCCCACACGCACCGCATCACCTCGATCGCCGATTTCGTGGCCAGCCGCTACGGCAAGAGCCGCACCCTGGCGGCACTGGTGACGCTGATCGCCCTGGTGGGCATCCTGCCTTACGTGGCGCTGCAGCTCAAGGCGATCTCGAGCGGCTTCGCGCTGCTTGCCGGCACGCAGGGCGCGAACTCGGCACAAGGGACACCCTGGTGGCTGGACACGACCTTCGTGATGGCGCTCCTGCTGGCAGGCTTCACGATCGCATTCGGCACTCGCCATCTCGACGCGTCGGAACGGCATGAAGGCATGGTGGCCGCGATCGCGCTCGAGTCGGTGGTCAAGCTGCTGGCCTTCGTCGCAGTCGGCGTGTTCGTCACCTGGAGCCTGTTCGACGGGCCCGGGGACATCTTCGCGCGCGCCGCCGCCGATCGCTCGCTGGCGCCGCTGCTCGGGCTCACCGGGTCGTCCGGCGGCGAGGCCCGCTTCGCCGGTGGCCAGTGGTTCGCGCTCACGCTGCTGTCCGCGCTGTCCGTGCTGTTCCTGCCACGCCAGTTCCAGGTGATGGTCGTCGAACTGGTCGACGAGCGGCACCTGCGGCGCGCCACCTGGGCCTTTCCGCTGTACATGCTGCTGATCAATCTGTTCGTGCTGCCGATCGCTCTCGGCGGCCTGCTGCACTTCGGCCGTGGCGGCGCCGATCCCGAGACATTCGTGCTGTCGCTGCCGCTGGCGGGCGGGCACCCCTGGCTCGCCCTGCTGGCGTTTGTCGGCGGGCTGTCCGCGGCCACCGGCATGGTCATCGTCGAGGCGATCGCCGTCTCGACCATGGTCTGCAACGACCTGGTGATGCCCATCGTTCTCGGCTCGGGGCGACACACCAGCGACCTGAGCCGTCTGCCGCTGCAGATCCGCCGGGTCGTGATCGTGCTGCTGCTGATGCTGGGCTACCTGTACTTCCGGATCGCGGGTGAGGCGTACGCGCTGGTCAGCATCGGCCTCATCAGCTTCGCCGCCGTGGCGCAGTTCGCGCCGGCGCTGATCGGCGGCATGTACTGGAAGGGCGCCACGCGTGCGGGTGCGCTCGCCGGACTCGTCGCCGGCTTTGCGCTGTGGGCGTGGACGCTGCTGCTGCCCTCGATCGCCAAGTCCGGGTGGCTGCCGCACGGCTTCGTGGCCGACGGGCCGTTCGGCATCACCTTGCTGCGGCCCGAGCAGTTGTTCGGCCTCACCGGCCTGGACAGCCTGACGCATGCGCTGCTGTGGAGCCTGCTTGCCAATATCGGCCTGCTGGTGGCCGTGTCGCTGGCCCGCCCGCCGGCCGCGCGCGAGGTGGCGCAGGCGCTGCGCTTCGTCGACGTGTTCCGAAGCGACCGGCAGGCCGGCGGCACCGCCACGGTGCGGTGGCGCGCGCAGGCGACGCTGGCCGAGCTGCGCCAGCTGGCGGCACGCTTCCTCGGGGCCGAGCCGGCCGAGCGACTGTTCGCCGAGTACGCGCAGAGATCGGGCGCGCGCCGCATCGAGCGCATCGTGCTGGATGCGCAACTGGTCCGACATGTGGAGACGCAGCTGGCCGGTGCGATCGGCAGCGCCTCGGCCCATGCGGTGGTGGCCACCGTCGTCGAGGAAGAACCGCTCGGTCCGTCGGACCTGCTGCGACTGCTCGACGAGGCTTCGCAGGTGCGCGCGCTGAACCGCCAGCTCGAAAGCCTCGACCGGCTCAAGGACGACTTCATCTCGTCGGTGACGCACGAATTGCGCACGCCGCTGACCTCGATCCGCGCGTTCGCCGAGCTGATGCGCGACGATCCGGACATGGCGACGGCGCAGCGCCAGGAGTTCCTCGGCCTCGTGGTTGCCGAGACCGAGCGCCTGTCGCGGCTCGTGAACCAGGTGCTCGACATGGCCAAGCTCGAGGCCGGCCATGGTCAGTGGCGGCGCGAGGCGATCGACCTGCGCGAACTGATCGCGCACGCGGTACACACTACATCAGAGCTGTTCCGCGAGCGCGGCGCGGTTGTGACGGTCGAGCAGCCCGATGAGGTGCGCCCGCTGATGGCCGACCGCGACCGCCTGCTGCAGGTGCTTCTCAACCTGTTGTCGAACGCGGCAAAGTTCGTGCCTCAGGACAGCGGGCGCGTGCGCATCACGCTGTCCACGGACGCGAGAGGCGCCACGATCGAAGTCCAGGACAATGGCCGCGGCGTGCCACCCGAGCAGCAGCGGCTGGTGTTCGAGAAGTTCCGCCAGGGCGGCGACGCGTCGAACCGGCCGCAGGGTACCGGGCTGGGGCTGC
>JAOUIM010000546.1 GCA_029884035.1 Aquincola sp.
GCATCGAACATCGCCGCCGTGGTCGTCGAACCCTTCGCCGGCTCCACGGGCGTGCTGGTGCCACCGCGCGGCTACCTGCAGCGCCTGCGCGAGATCTGCGACCGCCACGGCCTGCTGCTGATCTTCGACGAGGTCATCACGGGCTTCGGCCGGCTGGGGGCGATGTTTGCGGCGCAGGCGCTGGGCGTGGTGCCCGACATGATCGTCTTCGCCAAGACGGTCAGCAACGGTGCGGCGCCGCTGGGGGGCGTCATCGTGCGGCGCGCGGTGCACGACGCCGTGATGCAAGGGCCGCCGCACCTGTCCGAACTGATGCATGGCTACACCTGCTCGGGCCATCCGCTGGCCTGCGCGGCGGCGCTGGCGATGCTCGACGTGCTGGACGAGGAGCAGTTGCCGCAGCGCGTGGCTGCTCTCGCGCCGCGCTTCGAGGCCATCGTGCACGCGCTGGCAAACGCGCCCGGCGTGGTCAGTATCCGCAACCTCGGACTGGCAGCCGGCGTCGAACTGGCTCCCGATCCCGCCGGTGCCGGCCGCCGCGGCGCGCGTGCCCAGGCGGCCGCATTCGACTGCGGCGTGCTCACCCGTGCGCCCGGCGACACGCTGATCCTCGCGCCGCCCTTCGTCAGCGAAGCCGAAGACATCCAGCGCATGGCCGATCGCTTGCGCCAGGCCATCGAAGACACCTCGAAACCCGAAGCATGAGCATGAGAGCCCTCGTCTACACCCAGCCCAACGAAGTGCAGTTGCAGGATCGTCCGTCGCCCGAACTGATGCCTGGCGAGGTCGTGCTGAAGATCGAGGCCGTGGGCATCTGCGGTTCCGACATGCACGCCTGGCACGGCCACGACCCACGGCGCAAGCCGGGTCTCGTGCTTGGCCACGAGTTCGTCGGCATAGTGACGCAGTCGGCGGCGCCGGGCTATGCGGTGGGCACGCGCTTCACCGGCAACCCGCTGATCACTTGCGGTACCTGCGAGTACTGCGTCCAGGGGCGCAACAACCTGTGCGCCAACCGCACCATGGTCGGCATGACGCGGCCCGGCGCGTACGCCGAGTACATGAGCATCCCGGCGGCGTCGCTGATCGCGATGCCGCAGGACTTGAGCTACCGCGCTGCCGCGCTCACCGAACCGGCGGCCACCGCCTGGCACGCGGTCAACCTCACGATGCGCGCGCTGGCGCGGCCGATCCACGAGTGCCGCGTGCTGGTGATCGGTGGCGGCGCGATCGGCATGCTCACCGCGCTGCTGCTGCGCCACCTGGGCGTGCGCCGCGGCGTGCTGGCCGAGCTCAACGCGCTGCGCCGCGAGGCGGTAGCCCGGCATGCGCAATGCGAGGCAGTGGACCCGCGCAGCACGCCGCCGGCCGAGTCGAGCTTCGACGTGGTGATCGACGCCGTCGGTGCCAAGGCCACACGCGCCCAGGCCTTTGCTGCCATCAAGCCCGGTGGCGTGATCATGCACGTCGGCCTGCAGGACTGGGCCAGCGAGATCGACATGCGCAAGCTCACGCTGGCCGAGATCACGCTGCTGGGCACCTACACCTACACCACCGCCGACCTGCGCGCCACCGTCGACGCGCTGGCGCAAGGCGCCTTCGGCGACCTGTCGTGGGTCGAGGAGCGGCCGCTCGAGGCGGGCCAGCAAGCCTTCCTCGATCTCGATGCCGGCCGCTGCGCGGCGGCGAAGGTGCTGCTCAGGCCCTGAGTCTCAGCGCCCGCCGCACACCGCGCACTGCGGCTGCCGCGCCATCCGGATCTCGTTCCACTCCATCGTGCGCGCGTCGAGCATCTGCAGGCGTCCGGCCAGTGAGGTGCCGATGCCGGCGAGCAGCTTGAGCGCCTCGGCCGCCTGCATCGTGCCGATGATGCCCACCAGCGGCGCGAACACGCCCATCGTGGCGCACTGCACCTCCTCGAAGGTCGCCTCGGGCGGAAAGATGCACGCGTAGCACGGCGCGTCGCTCGCTCGCGTGTCATAGACCGAGATCTGGCCGTCGAACCCGATCGCCGCGCCGGCCACCAGCGGCCTGCGGTGCTTGACGCAGGCCGCATTGACGGCGTGGCGCGTCTTGAAGTTGTCCGAGCAGTCGATCACCACCTCGGCCTCCCGTACCAGGACGTCGA
>JAOUIM010000547.1 GCA_029884035.1 Aquincola sp.
GCCAAAAATTCACACTAGTACCCACTTTCCGAAGTCACCGAGTCGCGTTTGCACTATCGGCTTTGCCGGTGCCGTGATTCAACATCGAGATGATCCTTGAAGCAATCGAGATTCGACTGAAGCCGAAAGAGCGCGCGGCGCTTGAAGCCCGGCTTCGCGCAGCCACCACGCAACAGCGGCATCTGTTGAGGATACGGATCGTGCTCGAGGCGGCCGACGGACACGCAACGCGAGAGATAGCCCGCGAGTTGGAGACGACGCCGGGCACGGTCAGTGTGTGGCGGGGACGTTATGCCCGCCATGGGCTTGCCGACCTCGATGACTTGCCGCGTTCCGGCACGCCGCCGATCTACACCGAGGCGACCGACCGGCGTATTCGAGCCGTGCTCGATCAGCCTCCGCCGAAAGGCTTTGCGCGCTGGAACGGACCACTGATCGCGGAGGCGCTTGGCGACGTCGACGTTCAGTATGTCTGGCGCTCCCTGCGCAAGCATAAGATCGATCTCGGCGGGCGCAAGAGCTGGTGCGAGAGCAACGACCCGGAGTTCGCTGCCAAGGCCGCAGATGTCGTCGGCCTCTACATGGCGCCGCCCGACAAGGCCGTTGTCATCTGCATCGACGAGAAGCCCTCCATCCAGGCCCTGGAGCGGGCGCAAGGTTACCTGAAGTTGCCGAACGGACGCGCGCTGACTGGACACAGCCACGACTACAAGCGCCACGGCACCACGACCTTGTTCGCCGCCTTCGAGGTCGCCACCGGCAAGGTCGAGGCCAAGCACGAGAAACGCCGGCGCAGAAAAGAGTTCCTGGCGTTCATGGACGATGTCGTCGCCGCCTATCCCAAGAAGCGGCTCGAAGTGATCCTCGATAATTTGAACACTCACAAGAAGAACGAGGACTGGCTGGCGCGGCATCCGCTCGTGACCTTCCACTACACGCCGACGCGCGCGTCGTGGCTCAACCAGGTCGAGGGATGGTTCTCGATCCTGCAAGGCCAGTCGCTGACCGGCGCATCGTTCACCTCCCTCGAGCAGCTCAAGGAGCACATCGATGCCTTCATCGAAACCTACAACGAGGACGCCGAGCCGTTCGTGTGGACCAAGTCGAAAGTTCACCAGCGGCGCGTCAAAGGGCGACGTCTCAGCGACTTGTGATTCCGGGTACTAGCCCGGATTCCACCTGATGTGGATCAGGCTCGATAGCCCGCGTTTCTGAAGTAGCCGGCGCAGTCGGATGGTGCAATTGCCTTGATGCTGCGGCCGACGAGCCTGGTGAGCGCATCGACGGTTCGTGCCGCACCCTTACGCAGGTCCGACTTGAGCTTGGCGTAGGCGTTCTCGATGGGGTTCAGATCGGGCGAGTATGCCGGAAGGTAGCGCAACTTCGCGCCCGCTGCCTAGATCGCTTCGCGGATGCCGGCGACCTTGTGCGTGCGCACGTTGTCCATGAAGACGATGTCGCGCTTCTTCAGCGTCGGAGCGAGGACCTGCTCGACATAGGCAAGGAATGCCGGACCGTCCATGGCGCCGTCGATCACATACGGCGCCGTCACGCCATCGACGCGGCATGCGGCAACGAGTGTCAGCGTCTTCCAGTGGCCGTGCGGAACCTTCGCGACCAAGCGCTCACCCAGCGGTGCGCGGCCATAAAGACGTGTCATCTTCGTCGTTACAGCGGTCTCGTCGATGAACACGAGGTGCGATGCTTTCAACGCGGCCTGCTCGGTTCTGAGAGCCTGGCGCGCGGCGGCGACATCAGGTCGGTCCTGCTCGGCCGCGTGCAGGACTTTTTTCGAACGTGATCTCGTGGCGATCGAAGAAGCGCCAGACCGAGCTCACGGCAATGGCGAGCTTCTTTTCACGCGCGAGCCTGCTGCGGATTTCCTCGAGCGTCAGATCGGGTTCATTCGCCACGAGATCGAGCAGCCATTGCGCGTGTGCCTGAAGCGGCGAGCGGCTGTGGCCGGTGCCGGGCTTGGCCTCGACCGTGCCCGTCGTGATCCAGCGATCGAGCCAACGCACGGCCGTCGACGGTGCGACATCGAGTACGCGCGCCACTTCTCGCCGGCTGTCACCCTCCTCGACCATCGTCACCGCGCGTTCGCGCAAATCTTTCGAGTAGCC
>JAOUIM010000548.1 GCA_029884035.1 Aquincola sp.
TGGCCGGTCGTCCGGTCGATCTCGGGTCGGGCCTCGGTTCGCGCGAATGCGTAGCCATATAGTCCGAACAGATCGCCAAACGCCTTCGCTGTCGCGGCCACATCGGCACTGCGATACGGCTCGCCCGGCTTGATGCGGACCGCGCGCTTGAAGTCGTCGTCCTTGCCGAGGTAGTCTCCCTCGAGCCGCACTGCGGTGACGGTGTAGGGTTGGCCCTCGCGTACGGAGATCGTGATCGCAATGTCCTGCTTGTCGGGCGAGATGGTGACCTGGGTCGACTCGATGTCGAACTCGAGGTAGCCACGATTCGTGTAGTAGGCGCGCAGGGTCTCCAGGTCGGCGTTGAGCTTGCTGCGCGAATAGCGGTCGGTCTTCGTATACCAAGTGAGCCATCCGCTGGTGGTCTGGTCCATCAGCCCCAGGAGCGTGCTCTCGGAAAAGGCCTTATTTCCCACGATGCGCACCGCACTGATCTTGGCCGAGTCGCCCTCGTTCATCGTGAAGACGACGTTGACGCGGTTGCGTTCCAGTGGCGTGATCGTGGTCGTGACCTCAGCGCCATACAGGCTGCGCGTGAGGTACTGGCGCTTGATCTCCTGCTCTGCCCGATCCACCAAAGCGCGGTCGAACGGCAGTCCCTCGCCGATGCCGGAGTCCTTCAGCGCCTTGATCAGCGTGTCGTTGTCAAACTCCTTCAGCCCGACGAACGTGACGTTGGCGATGATTGATCGCTCGTCGACGATGACCACGACGACCTTGCCGTCGATCTCGATGCGCACGTCCTTGAACAAGCCAGTGGCGAACAGAGCGCGCAGCGCCGCAGCGCCCTTCTCGTCGGTGTAGGTGTCGCCGTTGCGAAACGGCAGCGAGGCGAACACGGTGCCTGGATCGGTTCTCTGCAGTCCCTCGACGCGGATGTCGATAATGGCAAACGGATCTGCTGCGCGCGCCACCGGCGCAGCGGCGAGTGTGGCGACAACCGCGACACAAGCCGCTACGGGACGCAACGCGGAGGGAACAAGAGATGGCAGCATCGGAAGGGGACCGGTCGTCGAGCGCAGCGGCGGTCAGTGCAGGCCCAGGAGGCGGGCCACATCGTTGGACAGGGCGAGGGTCATCATCAGCACCAGCACCAACGCACCGCCGCGCTGGAGCCATCTGAGCCACAAGTCCGAGATCGGACGGCCCGTGAGACCTTCGAAAAGATAATACATGAGGTGCCCGCCATCGAGCAGCGGGATCGGCATCAAGTTCAAGACACCCAGGCCGACGCTGACCAGTGCAAGGAACCCGAGGTAGTACGCGATTCCGCGCTCCGCGGACTGGCCGGCGTAATCGGCGATCGTGATCGGACCCGACAAGTTCTTCAACGAGGCTTCGCCGACCAACATGCGGCCGAACATCTTGGCCGTGAGCAGCGACTGCTCCCACGTAAGCGCGCTCGCACGCGCGATACTTTCGAACGGGCCCAGTCTGACGGTCACCATCTCGGGAAGCTGCCCCACGATCGCGTCGATGCGGCCCCACCGTCGTTCGCCTTCGGCCATCACGCGCGGCCGCACGACGAGCTCGATGGTGGCGCCGTCGCGCTCGACCATCCATGTCATGGGCGGGGCCTGGCCATCCGGCGTGAGCCTGCGGATGCGTTCGCGCAGCTGGCTCGCATCCTCGACGGCCAACCCATCGACGCGCACGACCCGATCGCCCTTGCGCAGCCCCGCGCGATCGGCGGGTCCGCCGACCACGGGGTCGCCCATGACTGGCGGTGCATAGGGCGAGGTCAGGCCGACGACCTTGCCGAGGAAGCCACTGTCGATCGAGCTCGGTTCAACTCGATCTAGGTCGAGCGTCAACTGGCGCCGTCCCTGCCCCTTCACATCGCTGACGGTCAGGCGAAGGCGCTGGCCGTCGAGCGCCGATTGCATGATCTGCCAGCGCAAATCGGTCAGTGAACGCACGTCCTCCCAGCTGTCGCCACCTTCGCGGGACCAGGACCGTACCCAATCGCCTGAGCGCAGCCCTGCCCTGTCCGCGAGTCCGCCTGCCGTTGGTGCAGAAACCACGGCCTTGGGCTCCTCGACGCCGATCCAGTTCTGCACCGTGTACAGCAGCAAGGCGA
>JAOUIM010000147.1 GCA_029884035.1 Aquincola sp.
GGGCACCTTGTAGCCGGCCACCCGCTGGGCCACGAACTGCTGCAGCTCGCGCTCCTCGCACTCATGGCCCTCGTGGAGCACCACCATCGCCGCCACCTCCTCGCCGAGCCGCTTGTGCGGCGCGCCGAACACGACCACCTGCGCCACCGAGACATGGTCCAGCAGGATCTCGTCGATCTCCCGCGGGCTGACCTTCTCGCCGCCCCGGTTGATGATCTCCTTGAGCCGGCCGGTGATGCTGAGATAGCCCTCCGCGTCCATCACGCCCTGATCGCCGGTGCGGAACCAGCCGTCGACGAAGGCCTCTTCGTTGGCCTTCGGATTGTTCTCGTAGCCGGCAGTGACATTGGGTCCGCGGATCACGACCTCGCCGACCTCGCCACGTGCCAGGAACGCGCCGTCCTCGCCACGGATGGCGATCTCGGGGCCGGCGGCACGCCCGACGGTGCCGGGCTTGCGCGGCAGCGGCGGCAGCGGGTTGGATGCCATCTGATGCGCCGCCTCGGTCATGCCGTAGGACTCGATCAACGGCGCCTTGAACATCGTCTCGAGCTGCTGGATCAGCTGCGGCGGCATGGCCGACGACGACGAGCGCACGAACCGCAGCGGGTGGCGCGCCAGCACTTCGGCGTTGTGCTTGCCGCGGCTGGCAATCGCCAGGTGCATCGTCGGCACGGCCGTGTACCAGGTCGGCTTTGCCTCGTCCATCCACTTGAAGAACCGCAGCGCGTTGAAGCCCGGGGTGCAGAACACCTGGGAGCCCGCCGACAGCGGCGCCAGCACGCCGGCAAGCAGGCCGTGAATGTGGAACAGCGGCATGATGTTCAGGCCGACGTCCCGTGGCGTGAACTGGAGCGTGGCCGCGATGTGGCCAGCTGACGCACACAGGTTGGCCACCGACAGCGGCACGCGCTTGGGCCGCGAGGTCGTACCCGAGGTGTGCAGCACCATGGCCACGTCCTGCGCCTGCGCCGGACCCCCGTTGGCACAGGGCGCGCCAGCGACCGCCCCCAGGCTGAACTGGCCAGCCGCAGCACCGTCGGCGACCGTCAACTCGATCACCTGCACGCCGAGCTTTCGCGCCGCCTCCACCGCCGCAGACTTGCTGCCGTGCTCGACGATCAGCACCTTGGCCTGCAGATCGTCCAGGTAGAACTCGAACTCGTCGACGCGATACGCCGGGTTCAGCGGCGCGCTCGAGGCGGCACTGGCACAAGCCAGAAAGCACGTCGCCATCTCGGGGCCGTTGGGCAGCACGATGGCGACCCGGTCGTTGCGTCCGATGCCGGCCGCATTGAGGGACACGGTGGTCGTTGCCACCAGTGCGCGCAACCCGCGGTAGTCGAGCGGCGGGCGGCCCGGGGCGGCAATGGCAATCGCGTCATCGGCACCGGCTTGCAGGAGGTCGTGGAGTGTCATGGTTGAATCGCTGGACTGACGCAGGAGCCCTTGACAGCGGCTGGCGCCCGGCTGTGACGTGTGAATCGGTTGCTACCTATTCTTGCCGATCTTCGGGCACCAGCCTGGCCACTTTCCCGCCGTCCGGGATGGCAAGCCAGATGGGCTAACCCGCCCGGGCCTAAAATATAAGGCATTTCGAATGTTTGACGATCCGCCCACCGGCCACACCCAGGCATTCAACATCGCCAGAGCGCTGCTCGATGGGTTCGACCGCCATTACCGGCTGTTCAGCGAAACCAACCAGGCCGCCAAGCAGCGCTTCGAGCAGGCCGACTGGCACGGCCAGCAGCAGGCAATGCGGGAGCGGATCGAGTTCTACGACCAGCGCGTGCGCGAAACCAAGAGCCGGCTGCTGACCGAGTTCGCCGCCGACACGCTGCCGATGGCGGTCTGGCAGCAGGTCAAGCTGCTCTACATCGGACTGCTGGTCGATCACCGGCAGCCGGAGCTGGCCGAGACTTTTTTCAACTCGGTCACGACCAAGATCCTGCACCGCAGCTACTTCCACAACAATTTCATCTTTGTCCGGCCGGCGATCTCCACCTCCTACATCGAGCTCGACGAAGCCGTGGGGCCGACCACCTACCGCGTCTACTACCCCACGCTCGAGAACTGGCGCGACACCTGGGTGCAACTGGTCCGCGATTTCGATCTGCAATTGCCTTTCGAGGATCTGGAGCGCGACGCCGGCGACGTGGTGGCTGAACTGCAGCGCCGCCTGGGAAGCTTCCGGCCGCGCGCCAATTTCCAGATCCAGGTGCTGTCGAACCTGTTTTTCCGCAACAAGGGCGCCTACGTCGTCGGCAAGATCATCAACGGCGGCCAGCAGACACCCATCGCCCTGCCGCTGCTGCACACCGGAGACGGCAAGCTGATGATCGACACCGTCCTCTACACCGAGGACGACATGGAGATGCTGTTCAGCTATGCGCGCGCGTACTTTCTGGTCGACATGCCGGTACCCAGCGCCTACGTGCTGTTCCTGCGCACCCTGATGCCCCGCAAGCCGCGCGCCGAGATCTACAGCGCCGTCGGCCTGCACAAGCAGGGCAAAAACAGCTTCTACCGCGACCTGCTGGTGCACCTGCGCCACAGCAGCGATCGCTTCCGCATCGCCCCGGGCGTCAAAGGCATGGTGATGCTGGTCTTCGACCTGCCATCGTTCCCTTATGTCTTCAAACTGATCAAGGACTTCTACCCGCCGCAGAAGCACACCACGCGCGAACAGATCAAGGGCAAGTACCTGCTGGTCAAGCGGCACGACCGGGTGGGCCGTATGGCCGACACGCTGGAGTACAGCAAGGTGGCCCTGCCACTGGCGCGCTTCGAGCCTGAGCTGGTCGACGAAATGCAAAGGTTCTGCTCGAGCCTGCTCGAGATCACCAGTGACAGTGGCCAGCGGGAAATCATCATCGACCACGCCTACATCGAGCGACGGATGATTCCGCTGAACCTGTTCCTGAAGGACGCGACCGCCTCAGGGGACGTCGACGCGATCGAGCGCGCCACCATCGATTACGGCAACGCCATCAAGGACCTGGTCGCCGCCAACATCTTCCCAGGCGACATGATGTGGAAGAACTTCGGCATGACGCGCCAGGGCAAGGTGGTGTTCTACGACTACGACGAGATCGAGTACCTCAGCGACTGCAACTTCCGGCGCGTGCCGCCCCGGCGAGACGACGACGAGCTGCGCCCCGACGGCGTCTGGTTCGATGTCGGCACGAAGGACGTCTTCCCCGAGACCTTCGGTCCTTTCCTGCTGGGCAATGCCCGGGTGCGACAGACCTTCATGAAATACCACGCCGACCTGCTGAGCGCCGACTACTGGAATCTGCACAAGCAGCGCATCCTGGCGGGCGCCATGCTCGACGTTTTCCCGTACGAGCCGCAGCGCCGCTTCGTGAACCGGCGTCTTGGCGCCGAGTCGGTGCCCGCGGTGGCGGGCCCTTGACCGACTTTCGCCGATCGACCGAAGGGCCTGCGCGTCAGTCCCGGAACTCTGGCGCCTTCTTCTGCTGCGCCGCCGCCATCGCCGCCATCAGGTCCTCGCTCATCAGCGTCGCCGCGTTCCACGTCGCAACGTGATCAAGGCCGTCGGCCACCGAGTGGTCGCGCGCGTAGTTCAGCATCTGCTTGATGCCGCGGATCGCAAGCGGCGACTTCGCGGCGATCACGGCGGCGATCTTGCGAACGCCGGCGCGCAAGGCCTCTCGCGTGTCGAAGACGCGGTTGACCAGGCCCATCGCGCGCGCCTCGTCCGCCTCGACCGTGCGGCCGGTGTAGGCCAGTTCGCGCACCCAGCCCTCGGCGCCGACGATCTTGGGCAGCCGCTGCAGCGTGCCCACGTCGGCCACCATGCCGATGTCGATCTCGCGGATGCTGAACTGCGCGTCGGCCGCGGCGTAGCGCATGTCGGCGCAGCAGATCAGGTCGACGCCGCCGCCGATGCACGAACCGTGGATCGCCGCGAGTACCGGCTTGCGGCAGCGCTCAAGGCTCGTCAGCGTGTCCTGCAGGTCGAGGATCACGCGGCGAAGCTTCTCGCGCGAGCGGCCGTCGCAGTCGTCGTGGATCTGCGGCAGCAGGCCGGCCATCATTTCCAGGTCGATGCCGGCGCAGAAGTGTCGCCCTTCGCCCTCGAGGATCGCCACACGCGCGGCCGGCGTGGCGTCCACCCACTCGAACGCGCGGCGGATCTCGTGCCACATCGCGTTGTTCATGGCGTTGGCCTTGTCCGGCCGGGCGAGCCGAACCGTGGCGACGGGGCCGTCGAGCGTGACGTTGAGGGTCTCGTAGTCCATGGTGTCATTGCGGGTGGGCGGGCGGACATCATCATGCCCGCGAACACGGCAGGCCGTGCGCCTGCGACAGTCGTCAGGCGACACCGCCCTCCACGGCGTGCCCCGCTGCACGCCAGCGCAGCATGCCGCCGGCCAGGTTGGCCACGTTCGACACGCCGGCCTTGCCGAGCAG
This sequence comes from Aquincola sp., assembly GCA_029884035.1. Lineage (GTDB taxonomy): Bacteria > Pseudomonadota > Gammaproteobacteria > Burkholderiales > Burkholderiaceae_C > CADEEN01. The sequence continues at coordinate 4,438 of JAOUIM010000147.1, forward strand.
CACCGCGGCCTGAGCCGAGCGCGTGCCCGACCGACACACAGTGACCACCGGCCGCGAGCGATCGAGTTCGGCCAGGCGCGCGGGCAGTTGGTCCATCGGAATCAGCATTGCACCGGGAATATGGCCGAGCGGCCCGTCGAACTCGACGGTCTCGCGTACGTCGACGATCTGCACATCGCGGCCCGCCTCCTCGAGCGAGTGCGGCAGGATCTCCCACAGCCCGGCGAAGGTCCACACCAACGGCGCCCACTGCGGCTCGTCGGGCAGGGGCACAGCCGCTTCGGGCTGGCCGCAGCGCAGGTTGGCCGGCACCGCGATGTCCATCAGCTTGGGATGTGGCAGCCCGAGGTGGTTCATGTAGCCGACGAAGTCACCCACGTTGCTGTCGCCGCCGAAGCGCGGGTTGAAGTGCCGCTCCTCCTCGACACTGGTCACCGTGAGGCCCTTGTAGTCGTGGCCGGGGTAGAGCAGGCAGTGTGCAGGCAGGGACAGGATCTGCTCGTGCACCGAGCGGTACAGGCGCTCGGCGCTGCCCTGCTGGAAGTCGGTGCGGCCGCAGCCGCGGATCAGCAGCGCATCGCCGGTGAAGGCCATCGATTCGTCGTCAAGCACGTAGGTCAGGCAGCCGTCGGTGTGGCCGGGCGTTGCGCGCACCTGCAGGCGACGACCACCGAAGGCGACGAGGTCGCCCGGCGCGACCATGCGGTCGGCGCCCTGTGCGCCGCTGTTGGCGGCCACCGCGATGCGGCTGCCGGTGCGCTGCTTGTGCAGCCACGCGCCGGTCACATGGTCGGCATGCACGTGCGTCTCGAGCGTGCTCAGCAACTGCAGGCCGAGTTCGCGCAGCAGCGCACTGTCGCGCCGTGCGTGCTCGAACACCGGGTCGATCAGCACCGCCTCGCCGCGCTCGCTGTCGCCGAGCAGGTAGGTGTAGGTCGACGAGGTGGGGTCGAAGAGCTGGCGGAAGACGAGCATGCGGCGACAATCGGCGTCCGGCGAATGCTTAAGCTATCGTGCAGCCATTCACTGCGCGCCGCAATGGCGACGACCCCATGCTCACCGTCAACAAGCTGATCCCCCAGGGCCGTGGCTTGGCCGCCGTGCTGCTCAAGCGTGCGCCCACGGTCGAACTCGACTGGGACCTGCGCCAGAAGAGCCGCTTCGAGGCTGCCGACAGCGCGGGTCGATCGCTCGGCGTGTTCCTCGCGCGCGGCAGCGTGGTGCGCGGCGGCGACGTCCTGGTGGCCGACGACGGCTCGCTGGTGCGCGTGATCGCTGCGCCGCAGCCGGTCCTGCGCGTCACGGCCTGCCCCGAGCACGGCACGCTGCGCGACCTGCCGCGCGCGGCGTACCACCTCGGCAACCGGCATGTCGCGCTCGAGGTGCAGGCCGACCACCTGCAGATCGAACCCGACCCGGTGCTGGCCGGCATGCTGCGCGGCATGCACCTGATCGTGACCGAGATGCAGGCGGCGTTCGAGCCCGAGGGTGGCGCCTACGATTCGCAAGGGCACGACCACGCGCACCACGGCCATGCCCACGATCACGACCATGAACACGGCCACGGCCATGCGCACGGGCATGAGCACGGTCATCACGACGAGCCGCGATGAGCCTTGCACCGGCGTCGCTGCTGCAACTCATGTGGCTTGCCTCGCCGGCGCTGCCGGTCGGCGGTTTCAGCTACTCGGAGGCGATGGAGTCCGCGATCGACAGCGGTCAGGTGCACGACGAAGGCAGTGCAGCGGCCTGGCTCGACGACCAACTGCACCTCTCGCTCGGCCGCAGCGAGCTGCCGCTCGTCGCTGCGGCCATCGATGCCGTGCGTCGGGGCGACACGCCGCGCCTGCAAGGGCTGGCCGACTGGCACTCGCACACGCGCGAGACGAGCGAGCTGCGACTGCAGTCCGAGCAGATGGGGCGTTCGCTCATCGGCTGGTTCGATGCACAAGGGGGAACGCCCGTCACCCCGCCGGCGCCCTGCCCCTGGCCGATTGCCTTCGCTGTGGCCGCCGCGAGCAGTGAAGCCGCACCAGGGGACGTGCTGCTGGCCTTCGGCTTTTCCTGGGCCGAGAACCAGGTGCAAGCCGCGCTGAAGGCCGTTCCGCTCGGCCAGAGCGCCGGCCAGCGCATCCTGGCGCGGCTGGCGCGCGAATTGCCTGCGGTCGCGCAGGCCGCGCTCGCGATCGGCGATGACGCGCGGCAGGCCTTCACCCCGGGGCTGGCGATCGCGTCGTCCCGCCACGAAACCCAGTACTCGAGGTTGTTCCGCTCATGACCATGGCCTCGCGAAAGAAGAAACTGCCCCCGCTGCGCGTGGGCGTCGGCGGGCCGGTGGGCTCCGGCAAGACCACTCTCGTGGAAAAGCTGTGCAAGGCGATGCGCGAACGCTGGGACCTCGTCGTCGTCACCAACGACATCTACACCAAGGAAGACCAGCGCCTGCTCACCGTGGCCGGCGCGCTGCCGGCCGAACGGATCATGGGCGTGGAGACCGGTGGCTGCCCGCACACCGCGATCCGCGAGGACGCGAGCATCAACCTCGAGGCGGTCGACCGGATGCTCGAGAAGTTTCCCGACGCCGACATCGTGTTCATCGAGTCCGGCGGCGACAACCTCGCGGCGACCTTCAGCCCGGAGTTGAGCGACCTGACGATCTACGTGATCGACGTGGCCGGCGGCGAGAAGATCCCGAGGAAGGGCGGCCCGGGCATCACCAAGAGCGACCTGCTCGTGATCAACAAGACCGACCTCGCGCCGCACGTGGGCGCCGATCTCGCGGTGATGGAAGCCGACACGCAGCGCATGCGCCCGGCGCACGCCAGTGCGCGGCCGTACGTGATGACCAACCTGCATCGGGGCGACGGCCTGGACACGGTGGTGCGTTTCATCGAGCGCAGGGGCCTGCTCACGGCCTGACGCCGCACAGGCGGTATCCTCGCGGCCTGCCCGCATCCCGCCATGTACGCCGCGTACTTCGGGCTCAAGCACGAGCCCTTCTCGATCGCGCCCGATCCGCGCTACCTCTTCATGAGCGAGCGCCACCGGGAGGCGCTCGCGCACCTGCTGTACGGCGTGAAGGGCGGCACCGGAGGTTTCGTGCTGCTGACCGGCGAGATCGGTGCCGGCAAGACGACGGTGTGCCGCTGCCTGCTCGAGCAGATCCCCAAGCGCTGCAACGTCGCCTACATCTTCAACCCGAAGCTCACCGCGCTCGAGCTGCTGAAGACGGTATGCGACGAATTCAGCGTGCGCTATACGCACGAGGGTGCGGGCACGCCGACGGTCAAGGATTACCTCGATCCCTTCAACGAGTTCCTGCTCAAGACCCATGCGATGGGCTGGAACAACGTGCTGATCATCGACGAGGCGCAGAACCTGTCGGCCGGCGTGCTCGAACAGCTGCGCCTGCTGACCAACCTCGAGACCAACGAGCGCAAGCTGCTGCAGATCGTCTTGATCGGTCAGCCCGAGTTGCGCGCGATGCTGCAGCGTCCCGAGCTCGAGCAACTCGCGCAGCGCGTGGTGGCACGCTACCACCTCGACGCGCTGACCGAACCCGAGACCGTCAAGTACCTTCGCCATCGCCTGTCGGTGGCCGGACTGACCTCGGCGCTGCCATTCACCAAGACGGCGATGCGCCGCATCCACGCCCTCGCACGCGGCGTGCCGCGGCGCATCAACCTGCTCGCCGACCGCGCCATGCTCGGCGCCTACGCCGAGAGTGCGGCGCGGATCGACGAGCGCATCGTCGACAAGGCGGCTGCGGAAGTCTTCGGCACCGAGCGGCGGCTGTCGATGCTGCGCAAGGCGGCACCCTGGGG
>JAOUIM010000324.1 GCA_029884035.1 Aquincola sp.
GCCATATGCGCGGCAGGCTGCCCAGGCGCAGCGTGTCCATCGCGTTGCACAGCACGACGACCGGCGCCTGCGCCAACACGCGCCCGTCGCCGTCGAACGCTTGCCAGACCTCGCCGTGGCGCGCGAGACGCTGCACCGCCGCCCCGCCACGCCAGCGCACACCCGGCGACGCGAGTCCATGGCGGCAGAGCACCGCTGGATCGACCCAGCCGCCATGCGCGAACCACCATGCAGGCCGCGGCAACTTCAATCCAGCGACTTCGCTGGCCTGCGATGCAGACAAGGCCTGCACGAAGTCGGCGGGCAACCCCTGCCGCTCGATCAGGGAGCGCATGGCGTCGAAGTCGCGCTCGTGCTCGAGCCGCAGCAGCCCCAGCGTCGCACCCGGCACACCGTGAGGGATCGTGTCCCGCAGCGTCGGCGCGGCGAGCAACGCCGCAGCGCGCAGGAAGCGTGCGTGCACGCCATCGTCGGCCGCCACCGTACCGTGCCAGAGACCGGCGGGATTGCCGGAGGCGTCTGCGGCCGGCGCCTGATGGCGTTCGAGCACGGTGCAAGGCACGCCCGCACGCGCCAGCGCCTGAGCGGTGGCCGCGCCTGCCAGGCCACCGCCCACCACCAGCGCGTGTTCGGGTACCTGCACCGGCCCCACACGACCCGGCGGGGGTCGGGGAACGAACCGCGGCGTGAAGCGTGCCAGCGTGATGTCGCGCTTGCCGCCCTGCCCCCTGGCGGCCTGCACGGCGAAGCCTGCGCCCGCCAGGCCATCGCGCACCGCGCGCGCCGCGGTCCAGGTGGCAACCGTTGCGTCGGGGGCGGCAAGGCGGGCCAATGCCTTGAACACATCGGGCGACCACATAGCGGCATTTCGCGCCGGCGCGAATCCGTCGAGGAAGAACGCATCGATGCGCGCGACCAGATGGCGCAACAGATCGACTGCTTCGCCGAACCCGAGCAGCAGGCGAACCCGGCCGCCGTCGAAGTCGAGCACATGCAGATTGGGCGTCAGCGGCGGCCATTGCGTCAGGAGTTGCTGGGCCATTGACGGGAGCGGCGAGGCCGCGTGCGCGCGCGCCAGGTCCGGTCGAGTCAAGGGGTGCTTCTCGACGGACACGAAGGTCAGGCGATCGCAGCGCGCCGGGTCGTCCCGCCAGGCCGACCACGCGGCAAGAAAGTTGTTGCCGAGGCCGAACCCGGTCTCGGCGATCGCGAAGTGCCGCCGCCCTCGCCAGCGCTCGGGCAGGCCATTGCCGGCGAGGAAGACGCCTGTCGCCTGATCGAACGCGCCTTGGCGGGGATGGTAGACATCGCCGAATGCGGGCGCCCTCGGCGGCAGGACGGGGTCGAAGTCGACCCTGGCAGCGACGATCGGCGACGTTCTCACGTCGCTGCGCGCGCGGCCAGCCATGCCAGCAGTGGCGCGCGCACGTCGACCAGGCCGCGGTACGCGAGCACGGCATCGCTCATCGACGCGATCGCATCATGCAGACAAGCAGCCTTCCAGGGCGCGTCGATGGCCTGCGCCATCGGTACGCTGTCGACGCCGATCGTGAAGACAGCTTGTCGCAGTGCCGGTACGGGCATGAAAGTCTGGTGTTCGCTGCGGAACCAGGCTTGCGGCACCGAGTCATCCGCGAACGCGTCCGCGGGCCACGGCGCCAGGTCGACCGCCTCCGGGTGCGCGTTCAAGCGCGGATGGCGCGTCACGGTCCAGACGAAGCGTTCCCAGCGGTCCGGGCCGCTGACCATGCGCATCAGGCGATCGCCCGCCCGCACGAGCAACGCGTTGTCGGCCACCGGCGCATGAACCTCGGCGAAGTGCCGCCCGACCTTGTCCCGAGGCGCCCAGAACGAGGGCAGGCAGGCGGCGATCCACGGAATCGTGCCCGTGGCACCATCGACGATCGCGAAATCCTCCGCGAACGCGAGCGCCATCAATCCGATCAGCCGCGATTCGCCCGGCAGCCCGCGCAGGCAACGCGCGATCTCGTCGCCAAGTCCGAAGACGCCCATCGACATTTCGAACACGGTCTGCCCCCGCACCGCAACGCCGAGCCGTCGCGCGCTGGCGCACCGCCCGTCCCAGGACCACGCCGCGGGGCGCTCCTCAGCGGCGTGACGTGCCAGCGCGGCTAGCGCCGGCGCTGCATCGAACCCTGCCATGCTCACGAGCGCACGCTGTGGGTGCGCACACAGCACAGCGAGCTTCTCGCGCTGATGCCGACACCCCGGCTCCAGCGGCGTGAGCTGTGGCGCGCCGTCAGCGAGCCTGCGCAGGTCCGGCTGCATGCGAAACGGCGGCTGGACAGCGGCATTGAAATCGAAATTCATCGTGGCCGTGAACTTGAACTGCCGCGCGGTGGCGCCATGATGCAGGCAGCGGGTGGTGGTCGCCTGTGGGAGTGTGCCTTGTCCTTCGATCTGTCCTGGATGGCGTGGTTGCTGGCGCTGCTGCTGATCGTCGTGGGCATCGCCGGCACGGTGTTGCCGGCGCTGCCCGGCACGGTGCTGGTCCTCGCCGGCGTCGTGCTCGGCGCCTGGCTCGATGACTTCGCGCGCGTGCCGGTGTGGGTCGTCGTCGTCTGCGGCGTGCTCGCCGCGCTGGCCTGGGCGACAGACTACGTGGCCGCGATGCTCGGCGCAAAGCGCGTGCAGGCCAGCGGCTGGGCCCTGGCGGGTGCGGCTGTGGGCACGGTGGCCGGCATCTTCACCGGTTTCATCGGCTTGCTTTTCATGCCGCTGGTGGGTGCGATGGCCGGTGAATGGTGGGCACTGAGCCGCCACCCGGCGGGCGGCGACGTCAGCGCCCAGGGGCGCCGTGCAGTCGAGGTCGGTGTTGCGACCTGGCTGGGCATCATGATCGGCACCGCCGTGAAGTTGGCCCTCGTCTTCGTGATGGTCGGCGCGTTCGCGGCGGCGTACTTTTTTTGAGTCTGCGGCCCGTCAGCGCTTCAAGTCCTCGAAGAACGCAATCGAGTTGCTCTCGCGACCGAGGAACTCGCGCACCAGAAACCGCGGCGGCAACTGGCCACCGTTGGCAAGCACGGTGTCGCGGTAGCGGCGGCCGACGGCACCGTCGAGCTTGTTCGCGCCGAATGCCGTGCGCAGGTCGGCGGCAACGACCTCACTCCACAGGTAGCCGTAATAGCCGGCCGCATAACCGCCGGCGACATGGCTGAAGCCCGCGGGAAACATGGTGCCCGCCACGTGGCCCATCAGCGTGGCACCCTCCATCCGCGCCCACAGCGCCATCGGTTCGGCGGCGTCGGCGTCGTGCAGCGCCAGGTCGAAGCTCGCGAACAGCCGCTGGCGCGCGTACTGCACGCCCTTGCCATAGCGCTCGGCAACCTTGCCCTTGGCCAGCTGTTGCGGGGGCACCGGTTTGCACGCCGGGCAGACCTCCTGCATCACCGCAAGTACCACCGGGTCGTAGACCCACTCCTCGAGCATCTGGGATGGCGCTTCGACGAAGTCGCGCAGCTCGGTGTTCGACGAGTAGCGGGTCGTGCCCAGGTTGTTGTGCACCGCGTGGCCGAACTCGTGCAACAGCGTCTCGATCTCCTCTAGGCTCAGGCCCTTGCGGTCGAAGTTGACGACCAGCGCCGCCTGCGGCGAGCGGTGCAGGCGCGTCGAGGCGCCGCGGATCGGCCACACCGCTGCGTGGTTGTACTTGCCTTCCCGTGGGTACGGATCGACGTACAGCGTGGCCAGCGCCGCGCCGGTCTTCACGTCCTGCGCGACGTACGCCTGCACGTCCGGATGCCATAACCTCACGCCGGGCACGCGAACGTAGCGCACGCCCATCATCTTCTCGATCACTCGCATGACGAGCGCCAGGCTCTCCTGCGGCGGGAAATACGGGCGGAATGCCTCCTGGTCGACGCTGTAGCGCTCGCGCTTGACACGTTCTGTGTAGTACGCGGTGTCCCACCTCTCGAGCCTCACGTCGCCGAGCGGTTTGCCGAGGTCTTGCGCCTTGGCTTCGTGCAGCTCGTCGAGCTCGCGCTTCTCGCGCTCGGTCACCGCCGCACGCACACCCTCGAGGAAGTCCTTGGCGGTGGCCGTGTTGCCGACCATGCGCCGGCGCAAAGTGAAATCCGCGTAGCTGTCAAAGCTGAAGAGCTGCGCATACTCGCGCCGCAACTGCGTGATCTCTCCCAGCAGCTTGAGGTTGGCCTCGCCGCCCTCGTTGGTCTTGGCGCGCCACATGCGCTCGCGCGCCGCGGGATCGACCGCGCCCTGCATCAGCGGCACGTAGGTCGGATAGTCCAGGCCGAGCAGCACGCGCCCCTGGGCATCGCGCTTGGCGTCCTTCCAGACGCCCTCGGGCACCCCCTTGAGCTCGGCCTCGGTGAAGGGCAGCAGCACGTTGGCGTCGCGGATGTTCTTGTCGAACTGCTGTCCGAGCTCGGTGACGCGGTCGTTGATCGCCTTGGCACGAGCTCGCTTGTCCGGCCGTAGGCTGACGCCGGCATCTTCGAAGCCCTCGAGCGTGTTCTTCAGGAACTCG
>JAOUIM010000390.1 GCA_029884035.1 Aquincola sp.
TGGCGTCGCGCGGCTTGAGTTCGCGCGCCGCCCGGTACACGGTCTCGTTCTGGCCGAAGGTCGAGAACAGGTCTTGCCACTTCAATTCGCAGGCCTCGGCCGCGTCGCGTATCGACTTGTCTGGGTGTACGTTCGACAGCAGGTAGATCGGTCCGGCAAGGTCTTCGGCCAGCGCATTGATGTCGTCGTAGTGCCCGAGCCACTGCGGGCCTGCCCGCTGCCGCTCCAGCTTGCGGATCGACGCCTTCACAGCGGTGATGTTGCGGCCGCACGCAGCCTCGAGCGCCTGCGGCGACGCGTACGACGGAAAGGCGTGGCCCGGCAGGCGGGCCGGCGCGGGGGTCGCGGCCAAGCCGCTCGTGGCAGTCAGGGCGAGCGTGATCAGGGCGATGCGGGTGCGCATGGATCATTCCGGCGGTGGAGTCAGAGGCGTGGATTGTGCCCACGCCCTGCCCCACGCCGCACCGCCTTGCGACGGGCTGCGCCCGCCACGGCACGAACGGCGCAAACCGTGCGCGTGTTCAGCCTGCGCCAACCAGATCCTTGACCTGCTGCAGCGCCGACGGGTCCTCGATCGTCGTCAGGTCACCCGGGTCGCGCCCCTCGCAGACGGCCTGGATCGCGCGCCGCAGCAGCTTGCCCGAGCGCGTCTTCGGCAGCACGGTGACGAAGCGCACGCGGCTCGGGCGCGCGACCGCGCCGAGCTGTTCGTCGACCACCTTCATCATCTCGCCTTCGAGCTTGAGCGCGTCGGCCGGATTGGCTGCTTTCGACGGGTCCTTCAGCACCGCGAAGGCCATCGCGACCTGGCCCTTGAGCTGGTCGGCCACACCCACCACGGCCACCTCGGCCACGTTGGGATGGCTCGAAAGGCTTTCCTCGATTTCGCGCGTGCCCAGGCGGTGGCCGGCGACGTTGATCACGTCGTCGGTGCGGCCCAGGATGAAGAAGTAACCGTCCTCGTCGCGGATGCCCCAGTCGAAGGTGCTGTAGATCTCGCGACCAGGGATGCTCTTCCAGTAGGTTTTGACGAACCGCGCGTCGTCGCGCCAAACGGTCTGCATGCAGCCCGGCGGCAACGGCCCTTCGATCGCCACCACACCTTTCTGGTTGGCACCCTTCAACTCCTCGCCGGTCGACTCGTCGATCAGCTTCACGTCATAACCGTAGACCGCCTTGCCCGGCGAGCCGAACTTGCTCTCCTGTTTCTCGACGCCATTGGCCAGGCCCAGGATCGGCCAACCGGTCTCGGTCTGCCAGTAGTTATCGATGATCGGCCGGCCCAGCGCGTCGGCGATCCAGCGTGCGGTCGGTTCGTCGAGCGGCTCACCCGCCAGGAACAGCGCACGCAGGCTCGACAGGTCGTACTTCTTCAGGAAGGCGGGGTCGTGCTTCTTGAGCACCCGCACCGCGGTGGGCGCCGAGAACATCGATGTCACCTTGAAGCGCTCGACCAGGCTCCACCAGATGCCAGCGTCGGGCCGGATCGGCAAGCCTTCATAGAGGATCGTGGCCATGCCGTTGATCAAGGGCCCGTAGACGATGTAGCTGTGGCCGACCACCCAGCCGATGTCGCTGGTGGAGAAGTAGGTCTCGCCCGGCTGGCCGAGGAAGATGTGCTTCATGCTCGAAGCCAGCGCCACAGCGTAGCCGCCGGTGTCGCGCTGCACGCCCTTAGGTTTGCCCGTGGTGCCAGACGTGTACAGCGTGTAGCTGGGGTGCGTGGCGTCGAGCCACGCGCAGGCCACCTTGGAATTCTTGTGCTGCTCGCGCAGGGTCGCATACTCGACATCGCGGCCCGCGGTCCGGTCCATCGGCGCCAGGCCGCGGTCGACCAGCAGCACCTTCGCCGGCTTGTGGCTCGAAAGCCGGATCGCCTCGTCGAGCAGACCCTTGTAGGCCACCACCTTGCCAGCACGCGAGCCCGCGTCGGCGCTCACGATCACCGCGGGCTCGGCATCCTCGATGCGCGTGGCCAGGCTGACGCTGGCGAAGCCGCCGAACACGACCGAGTGGATCGCGCCGATGCGCGCGCAGGCCAGCATCGCGAACACGGCCTCCGGGATCATGGGCATGTAGATCAGCACCCGGTCGCCCTGCTTCACGCCGAGCGATGCCAGGATCGACGCCATGGACTCGACTTCGCGGCGCAGCTGGGCAAACGAGTAGATGCGCTCCTGATCGACTTCGGTCGAGACCCAGATCAGGGCGTTGCGGTCCGGATGCGTGGCGGTATGCCGGTCGACCGCGTTGTGGCACAGGTTGGTCTGGCCGCCGACGAACCAGCGTGCGAACGGCGGCTTGTCGTAGTCGCAGACGCGGGTGAACGGTCGGTGCCAGTCGATGGCCTTGGCTTCTTCGGCCCAGAAGGCCTCGCGGTCGTCGATCGAGCGGCGGAAGAAGGCGTCGTAGTTCATGGCGATGGTCCTGTGAGCTGCGCGCCACCCTTGGCGCTTGACACGTGAAGCCTGACTCAGCGACCGCCGTGGAACTGGCTCTGCCAGGCCACCGGCGGTGCCCCCTCGAGGGGGAGCGGCGAGGCCGCTTCGGGGGTGGTCATATCTTCACCACGATACGGCCCCGCACCTTGCCCTCCATCAAATCGGCGGCGCGTGCAAAGGCCTCGGACAGCCCGATCTCCTGCGTCATCGACTCGAGCAACCCGGGATCGAGGTCGCGCGCCAGGCGCTGCCAGGCCATCTGGCGCCGGGGCAGCGGCGCCATCACGCTCTCGATGCCTGCCAGCGTGACGCCACGCAGAATGAAGGGCGCGACGCTCGCGGGGAAGTCCATCCCCTGGGCCAGGCCACAGGCCGCGACCACGCCCCCGTAGCGCGCCTGCGCACAGGCGTTGGCCAGGGTGTGCGAGCCGACGCTGTCGATCACGGCCGCCCAGCGCTCCTTCTGCATCGGCTTTCCGGGCGCGGACAGCGCTGCCCGGTCGATCACCTCGGTGGCGCCAAGGTGGCGCAGATAGTCGCCTTCGGCCAGCTTGCCCGTCGAGGCGACGACACGGAAACCCAGCCGCGCCAGCACCGCGACCGCGACGCTGCCGACTCCGCCGCTGGCGCCGGTGACCAGCACCTCGCCGGCCGCGGGAGCCACGCCGTGCTGCTCGAGGGCCAGCACCGACAGCATCGCGGTATAGCCCGCGGTGCCGATCGCCATGGCCTGTCGCGTCGTGAACGCCGCAGGCAGGCGCACCAGCGCGGCGCCCGGCAGCACGGCCTGACCGGCCAGGCAGCCCCAGCGAGTCTCGCCCACACTCCAGCCGGTGTGCACGATGCGGTCGCCGGCCTTCCACGCCGGGTGGCGACTCTCGAGCACCGTGCCGGCGCCGTCGATACCGGGCACCATCGGCCAGATGCGCACGACGGGTCCGCGGTTGGTCAGCGCAAGCCCGTCCTTGTAGTTGAGCGTCGAGTACTCGACCGCCACGCGCACGTCGCCTTCGGCCAGCGGCGGCAGCTGCGACGGAGTTAGGGTCTCGATGCCAGCCCGGAACCCGGCGTCGTCCTTGCGCAGCATCAGCGCCGCGAACGAGTCGTTTGCCATCGGTCGTGTCTCCTCGTAAGGAAGTGTCGGCCTGCATTGTCCGCTGCGATCAGCGCGTGAGGGACTGGCAGTCCCCCGACTGTCGCTGCCCGCTGCGCTCGCGCCAGCGGCACCTCGAACTCACATCAAGATACACCGGCAAGTGCCTGTACCAGCTCAC
>JAOUIM010000148.1 GCA_029884035.1 Aquincola sp.
GGAAGCGGTGAACATGCTCGTTGACACCAGCGTGTGGTCGCTCGCGTTGCGCAGAGATGCAGTTCAACACGCGCCCGAGGTCGAAGCACTACTCCAGGCCCTCCTGGGAACCGATCAGGTCTTCACCACCGGGCTGGTGCTGCAGGAGCTTCTGCAGGGATTCGCGGGCCCGAAGGCCCGAGCGCAGCTTGTTGAGCGCTTGTCTGCGCTGGCATTCCTTCAACCTGATAGGGAAGATCACATCGAAGCCGCCGAAGTCAGGAACTCCTGCCGCCGTCGCGGCGTACAGGTAGGAACCATCGACGCGCTGCTCATTCAGTTGTGCCGCCGGCATGACTTGACATTGCTGACAGCGGATCGAGACTTTCACGCCGCCGCGAAGCACGTCGACTTCAGGTTGTGGGCCGCCCGGTGATGGCTAACCCCTCGCTCGAGCCGACCCGTTCCGGCAGGCGCCGCCTGGCCGCTCCAGGTCATCGTGGTCATTGTCCTTCCTCGGCCAGTCGGCACCTGCCTCCGCGGGCGGCTCAGCTCGAACGTTAGGCATCAGAGCATGGACCATCTCTCCGCGAGCACCTTGGTCGTACTCACAGGGCCCGTGGGCGTCGGAAAGAGCACAACGGCAGGCGCAACGGCCCGGGTTCTGCGCGGCCACGGTCTGACGGTGGCGTGCATCGATCTTGACCAGATCTACTGCATGATTCGCCAGTGCGATGGCTTTGATGACCAAGGCACTTGGCTGTCCGCGCGACATGCCGCCGCTGCGCTCGCCGAACACTTCTTTGGGCAAGCGGCGAGCGTAGTCATCGTCGAAGGCGGTTTCTTGACTGAGTCCGAGCAAGGCGAGCTACTCGAAGCACTGCAGTCAAAGCCACGCAGAGAGATCATCAACCTCCACGCACCGTTCGATACCGTGCAAGCTAGGGTAATGAATGACTCAGACCCTGGGCGTGTAGCCAGCAAAGTGCCCACCATCCTCAAGCAGCTCTATGCCGAGTACGAGGCTGCGCTGCCATTCCTCCAAAGAACCACGAATTGCATTGACGTTCACCATAGCAACATTGAGCAGGTCGCAATGCAAGTTGCAGCAATTGTCGAGCGTGGCGACTGATGCCTTGTATCTTCCGCCTGACCGCAGCCGAGAGTCAGAGTAGTAGTGGTTGGCGGCGATGGGCAAGTGGGCGGAGGCGCGCGCGGTGGGCAACGCGCAGCGTTGTCCACGGGGCGTGCCGGTTCGAGCGCAGCTCGAACTGTTCACTTGTCCACTGCCGGCGCGCTGCGGTGAGTTTCGCGGTCGCTGCGCCAAACCCGTTCGGCCTATGAGTTCGCAGCTCGTGGGTTAGCCCTCGGTCAACGCAGCGGCCCGTTCCCTGCAACCGTGTAGCCCGAACAGTTGTCGATCATGAACATGCATCTGCAAGGTGGGGTAGCGAGCAGCGAAGTACGGCCCAACGCGGGCATCGATGTCAGCAAGCAGCAGCTGGATGCTTGCGTGGGCAGCGAGGCTTGCCGCGTGCCCAACGACGCGCAAGGATGGGACGAGCCGACCGCGATGCTGCTGGCCGCGGGCAAACCGAAGAAGGTGGCCATCGTGGTGTGCATGCGCAAGCTGCTGACGATCCTCAACGCGATGCTGCGCGACCAGGCGATGTGGGTGTGGGACGCCGCTCGGCACGTCGCGCCGGCACAATCAGCTTGACTTTGAAGACAGTTGCTAACCCCTCGCTCAAGCGGAGCGCCAACGGCAGGCCGCCAGGCCCGGGCTGTGGCTCGCTACATTCTCCACAGCCCGGGCGTGGCGTCCTGCCGTCGTCGCCCGCTTAGCTCGAACGTTGGGCCGCACAGAATCTTGCTGCCTTTCACCACCACCTGAAGGAACACTGATGTCCAAGAGACTTGCAATACTGACCGCTTTCGCAATCGCCCTGTTTGCAGGCGTGGGTCCGACTGCCTGCCTGGCTCAAACGGGCAAGGGCATCGACAACTTGGCAGGCGCTTGGCAAGGAAAAGTTCAGTTCACGACTGGCGCATTTGCCGACACGAAGGATCTTGAGTTCATGTATGCGTTCAACGCAGGCGGAACCATGACAGAGTCTTCGAACTACGACGCTGCGCCGCCGGTGCCACCCGCGTATGGAGTCTGGAGAAAAGTTGGCGTCCGAAAGTACGAGGCGAAATACAACTTCTATCTGTCCAAGGCTGTGTCATCGGCCGATGAACTCGTCAAAGGTGGAGGGTGGGCGCCCGATGGGTACGGGACACTGACGCAGAAGATCACGTTGTCCGCGGATGGCAACTCGTTCGATTCCAAGGTCACGGTTGAGCTACTCGGCAAGGACGGAAAGGTCATGGCTGGGGGAGGCGAAGGCACTGCCAGCGGGAGGAGAATTCGCTTCTAAGACACGTCGAAATGCGGCCCAACCCTGCGCTCCAGCCGACGGCCATCGGCCGCGGCTGGACTGGTACGTTCGGCCTCATAGCCACTTCTCTCTGGAGTTGGACTTGAGCACCGCGCGCGGGCGGTTACAGGCTGAGGTCTTCAGTCCTTTCGAAGTGCGCCGTCCTTTGAAACAAGGGTCATTCGCCAAGATGAAAGCGCCCGAGTCACCGAGCGTCCGTTCGCGGCCGATGACCAGGCGCATGGTCTGGCTGCTCCTGTGCGTTGGTGTGGGCTCGCTCGTCGGCGTCGTCGGCAGTTCGTTGACCCCGAGCGATGGCTGGTACCTCGCCATTCCCCTCGCAGTTGCTGTCGGCTGGATCTTCGTCGCAAATCCTCTGGCGTGTGATCCCTCGTCGGCAAGGCGAGACGACGAGGATGCGCTTTAGCCGGAACAGCGGGGGCCCACAATGGCATCGCCCTGCAAAGTCCGCAGCCTGTCTGCGCGATGCGGTGGCGCGCATTGCACCAGACTCTGCGCGCAGGACAATTCAAGCCGGCAGGCGTTGAATTCGCCGGCCGACCGCACGAGCGTCCATGAACCCCAATCCCAGCGTTCGGTTCTTCGATCAGCAATTCGAGCAGCAGCTTGCGGCGCGCCAGTTCGAGCTGAACCCGTTCGAACTGGCCGCGCTTCCCCACGTTCGCGGCAAGGTGCTCGACTACGGATGCGGCCTGGGTAACCTCGCGGTGGCGGCCGCCCGGAAGGGGTGCTCGGTCTTCGCCCTGGACGGCAGCCACGCGGCCATAGAGCACTTGCGCTCCGTCGCCGGCCGCGAGGCACTGCCCATCGTTGCTGCCGAGGCCGACCTGAGGATCCACGAGGTCATGGAGGACTTCGACTCGGTCGTGTGCATCGGATTGCTCATGTTCTTCGACTGTCGCACCGCATATCGCAAGCTCGAGAGCCTGAAGGCGTGCGTGCGCCCCGGTGGGGTCGGTGTGTTCAACGTGCTGATCGAGGGCACGACCTACATGAGCATGTTCTCGCCGGCCGAACACTGCCTGTTCAGGCCGGAAGACCTCGCCCACAGCTTCTCGGATTGGGAGGTCGTGCGGGCGTGGCGTCAGGAGTTTCCGGCGCCCGGCGACACTCGCAAGATCTTCGCCACGGTCATCGCACGCAAGCCGTGGGCGGGCGGCGACGACACCTTAAATCTGCCAGACTCCTGATTCATGGAAACACGCAAGCTTCGGGTCGGCCGGGCCATCACGCCGGAGGAGTTCGAGGAGCTCTCCGACGAGCAACTCGAGCATCTCGTGCCTCGGGCGTACCGCGAGTTCTTCCCAGGAAAGGATTTCTGCCCGGACGGCCACTTCTACCTGCACGACGGAACCGCCTGGAGCTTCTTCAAGGGTGGATTCCTCGACGACTAGCTTCGCGAGTGCTTGTCGCATCCGGCCCACGCCGGCACCCCGTGTGCCGTGCAGGTGAACGGTGCGGCCTTGCCGCCGCCGTGCACGGCGGTGTCCCTTGTGCCGGCACGTTACGATGTCGGCCCATGTTCGGGTTGGCGCGCCGAGCCATGTTCGGCGGCCGCGCTGTGACGCTCGGTCGAACCATCGGGAGGTGCCGTATGCCCTGCAAGTACGTGGTCGTGCATGAAGGCCGCATGATCGTGGAGCAATGGGTCGGTACGATCGGCTATGCGGAGCTGGTCGACCACAAGACCCGGCAGCGCGCAGACCCCGCAGTCAAGGCCCCCGCGTCGGTGCTATCGGACTGCACCCTCGCGGACGTGGAAATCTCGCCCGAGGCGATCGATCGACTGTCCGATCTCGAGCCGGATCAACGAGGGCAGGCTGCCGTGCAGCGCTATGCCTTTCTCGTCAAGCCCGAGGTCTATCAGAGGGCGCAGCGCTTCGCCGATCGCGTTAGTGCCATCGGCACCACCGTGCGCATGTTCAACAACCGCGACGCCGCCTGCCGGTGGCTGGATCTCGATCCGGCGGAGGTCCGGGCGCTCATCGCCAGCTTTGGCATACCGGGCAGCTAGCCTGTGTGGTCGCAGCCCGTGGACCGCCGCGCGGTCCGGTATCGGCTGGCCCGGGGGCAGCGGCGCACGGACGATCCCCGCTCGGATCGAGGAGGCGCCTCGATCGACGCGCGTTCACCCATTTGCCTCACCTGCGCGGACGCCTGACGCCGGCCGACCGTCAACCTTGTAGGCAGGCAGGAGGAACACACCATGTTCGCCGGTCACATCGGAGTCGCCCTCGCCCTCGGACGCGTCGAGCGAGGCGTGAATGTCGGCGCGCTTGTCGCCGGTGCATTGTGGCTGGACGCCGTGTTGTGGGCCTTCATTCTGCTGGGGTGGGAGTCGGTGAACATCCCCGCCGACTTTGGCGCCACGCACCAGGCCGAATTCGTGTTTCCCTACTCGCACGGCCTGGCGGCCGCGGTGGGCTGGACCGCGCTCGCCGCAGCACTTGCGCTGTCCGGCCATGCGCGCCTCGCGCAAGTCCGATGGCGCGCCGCCAGCCTGTTTGCCGCGGCCGTGTTCTCGCACTGGCTGCTCGATGTCCTGGTCCATCGGCCCGAGATGCCACTGCTGGGCAGCGGATCCGCGACCGTCGGCCTTGGTCTGTGGGACCGCATGGTGATTGCCCTTGTGGTGGAGGCTGCGCTCGTCGTGTTCGGCTTGCTCCTGTTCTTGCCCGGGAGCGGCCTGTCGCGAGGCAAGTCCATCGCCCTGGCCGGCCTGAGCCTGGCCCTGCTGGCGTTCACTGCCGTTGGGATGACGATCGCCCCGGCCCCACCATCGGCATCGGCCATGGCGGCGAGTTCGCTGCTGACCCTCGCGGTGGTCTGTGCGCTCTTCGGCTGGCTCGGCACGGCTGCGCGTGCCCGGCAGGCGTGACCGACCGCCCTCTCAGTAGGTGCCGGCGCGCAGGATTGCCTTGTCGACATCGACGAGTTTCGTGTGGCCGCAGAAGGCCATCGTCACGTCGAGTTCCTTGTGCAGGATCTGCAGTGCCTTGGTGACGCCGGCCTCGCCCATCGCGCCCAGGCCGTAGACCATCGCCCGGCCGATCATCGTGCCGCGTGCGCCCAGCGCCCAGGCCTTGAGCACGTCCTGCCCGCTGCGGATGCCGCCGTCCATCCAGACCTCGGTCTTGTGGCCCACCGCATCGACGATCGCCGGCAGTGCGCGAATCGAGGAGGGCGCGCCGTCGAGCTGGCGGCCACCATGATTGCTGACCACGATCGCGTCGGCGCCATGCCGTGCCGCGAGCTCGGCGTCCTCGACCTCCATGATGCCCTTGAGGATGAACTTGCCGCCCCAGCGCTCGCGCACCCAGTCGACGTCGGCCCACGACAGGCGCGGGTCGAACTGCTCGTTGGTCCAGGCGGCGAGCGACTTCATGTCGCTGACCTCCTTGACGTGGCCCACCAGGTTGCGGAAGGTGTGGCGCCGCGTGCCGAGCATGCCCAGGCACCAGCGCGGCTTCATCGCCAGGTTGATCAGGTTGCCAATCGTGGGCCGCGGCGGCGCGGTCAGGCCGTTCTTGAGGTCCTTGTGGCGCTGGCCGATCACCTGCAGGTCCAGCGTGAGCACGAGCGCGCTGACCTTGGCGGCCTTGCAGCGGTCGATCATGCGCGCCATCGCTTCGCGGTCGCGCATCATGTACAGCTGGAACCAGAACGGCGCGCTGGTGTGCTCGGCGATGTCCTCGATCGAGCAGATGCTCATCGTCGACAGGCAGAACGGGATGCCGAATTTCTCCGACGCGCGCGCGACATGGATCTCGCCGTCGGCGTGCTGCATGCCCAGCAACCCCACCGGCGCGATCGCCACCGGCATCTTGACCGCCTGGCCGACCATCGTGGTGGCGGTACTGCGGTTCTCCATGTTCACCGCCACGCGCTGGCGCAGCTCGATACGCTGGAAATCGCTTTCGTTGGCGCGGTAGGTGGTCTCGGTCCACGACCCGCTGTCGGCATAGTCGTAGAACATGCGCGGCACGCGCTCTTGCGCCAGCACGCGCAAGTCTTCGATGCAGGTGATCACTGGCATGGCGTTTCGTCTCCTCGGGCGGAGATCGTAGCCGCAGCTGCCGGGTGGCGGCGCCGTGGCGCCGGCGCGGGCGCCTCAGCCGAGTGCGCGCGCGGCCAGGATCGCCACGGTGATCGCGCCGGCCACGGCGGCGAGCATCCAGTTCGACAGCCGGCCTTGCGGTGCGATGCGGCGGCGGCGCGAGCCGGCCTTGGGGCTTTGCATGGCGTCAGTGTCATCGCCCGGCGTGCCGAAGGGAAGCCATCCGCACCCCCAGCAGGCGGATGCGGCGTGAGAAATCGACGCGCTTGAGGCATTGCCCCGCGGCGTGGCGGATCGCATCGGCCTCGGCGGTGGGTTCGGCCAGGGTAAGGTCGCGCGTGACGGTCCTGAAGTCGTCGAACCGCAGCTTGATGCCCACTGTCTTGCCCAGGTAGCCCTTTCGCTGCAGGTCGTGCGCGAGGTGACCCACCAGTTCGTCGAGGATGGCCCCGAGTTCGGCGCGATCGTGGTGCGCTGAAAGGTCGCGATCGAACGTCGTTTCACGGCTCATCGACACCGGCTCGCCCGACGTGGCGAGCGGCCGGTCGTCGCGCCCGTTCGCCGCGTCCGCGAGCCAGCGCGCGTAGCTGCGGCCGAAGTGGCCGATCAGCAGTGCTGCCTCGCAGGCCGCGAGTTGACCGATCGTGCGCACGCCGATGTCCTCGAGCTTCGCGCCGGCCTTCGGGCCGATGCCGTTGATCCGGCGCACCGGCAGCGGCCACAGTCGCACAGCGAGATCGTCTTGCGTGAGCAGCGTCAGGCCGTCGGGTTTGTCGAGTTCGCTTGCGATCTTGGACATCAGCTTGTTCGGCGTCACGCCGATCGAGCAGGTCAGGCCGGTCGCGCGTTTGACGTTGTTGCGGATCTCCTGGGCCACCGCGCGCACGCCGCCGAAGGGGTCGTGGCCCACCGCGTCCTGCGCGCCGGGGACGTCGGTCAGGTCGATGTAGATCTCGTCGATGCCGCGGTCCTCGATGCGGGGCGCGACCTCGGCCACCGCGGCCTTGAATCGGCGCGAGTACTCACGGTAGCGTTCGAAGTCGGTCGGCAGCAGCACCGCGTCAGGCGCGCGCACCGCGGCCTTCATCAGCCCCATGCCGGAATGCACGCCCAGGTCGCGCGCGGGGTAGGTGGCGGTGGTGATGACGCCGCGGCCCTTGTAGTCGGCCAGGCGCGCGAAGCGCCGCGTCCCGTCGGGCTGGACCTGCGGCTGGTGGCGACGCCCCCCGCCGATGACCACCGGCTGGCCCTTCAACTCGGGGTAACGCAGCAGCTCGACCGACGCATAGAAGGCGTCCATGTCGAGGTGGGCGATCCATCGCCGCGCGGCGCAAGCGGTCATCGGGCGCGATTCTGCGCGGCGGCAGCCGACGGCTGCCGCCGTCGCGGCGCCGGGCCAGGCGATACAGGTGGTTGCGAAATTCCCGGCTCGACCAAGGCCAGGGGCTTGCAAATGTGCATCAAGCACATTTATACTGATGCCATCGCCTCAAACCCCAGGGGCGGCCCAGGCGCCCGGCCGGCGGCGCAGGAGTGGCGACATGAGCCCGACGAAGAGACAACCCTTGGTGCTGCACCGCCGCCAGGCGCTGGCAGCGTTGCTGGCCACCGCGGCCGGCCCGATGCTGCTGTCCGCCTGTGGCGGCGGCGGCAGTGCCGTACCAGGCGCCGGTGGTGGCGCCGCGCAAGGCTTCATGGCCGGCCCGATCACCGGGCTGGGTTCGATCATCGTCGGCGGCGTG
>JAOUIM010000549.1 GCA_029884035.1 Aquincola sp.
GCCGTCGGCCACCGTGAACGCGCAGGACCGGATGTGGTCGGCGATCACCTTCAGCGAGGGCGACTCTCGGTCGCAGTCTGCGGCGCCGGCCGCATCGACGGCCTTCTTCGCCGCACCGATCAGCGTCTGGAACAGATCGATGTGGAAGACGTTGTGCTTGCCTTGCAGCACGCTCGACAGCCGCTCCAGCCCCATTCCGGTGTCGACGCTCGGCTTGGGCAGCTTGTGCATCGTGCCGTCTTCGGTGCGGTTGAACTGCATGAACACGTTGTTCCAGATCTCGACATAGCGGTCGCCGTCCTGCTCGGGGCTGCCCGGCGGGCCGCCAGCCACTTCGGGGCCATAGTCGTAGAAGATTTCACTGCACGGCCCGCAGGGGCCGGTGTCGCCCATCATCCAGAAGTTGTCGGACATGTAGCGCGCGCCCTTGTTGTCGCCGATGCGCACGATGCGATCTGCCGGCAGGCCGATCACCTTCAACCAGATGTCGTGGGCCTCGTCGTCCTCGGCGTAGACCGTGGCCCACAGCCGCTCCTTGGGCAGCTTGAAGTGGACGGTGAGCAATTCCCACGCATAGACGATCGCGTCGTGCTTGAAGTAGTCGCCGAAGCTGAAGTTGCCCAGCATCTCGAAGAAGGTGAGGTGGCGCGCGGTGTAGCCGACGTTCTCGAGGTCGTTGTGCTTGCCGCCGGCGCGGATGCATTTCTGTGCGGTCGCCGCACGCGAGTAGGGGCGCTTGTCGAAGCCGAGGAACACGTCCTTGAACTGGTTCATCCCGGCGTTGGTGAACAGCAGCGTCGGGTCGTCGCCAGGCACCACGGGCGAGGACGCGACGACAGCGTGGCCCTTGCTCTCGAAGAACGACAGGAAGGTGGAACGGATCTCGGAGGCTTTCATGGGGCACGATTATCGCAGTGGCCCACTGGGCCGCTGCGGGTATCGTGGCCATCAGCCGCCGTCGTTGGCCGCCGTGGACGCCCCGCGCTCGATGCGTTGCGCCCCGCCTTCGCGGCCCAGGCTCGCAAGCTGCGCCGCCTGACCGACCGAGCGGCGCAGCAGGGCGTCCGCGGTCTTGCCGTGCTCCGGATAGAGCGCGAGGCCCGTGCTCACCGCCACCGAGATGTCGCTGCCCGCCACCGAGAAGGGTTGATGCAACGAATGCGCGAGCTTCGTGGCGACGCGCTCGCCGTCGGCTGCCGCATCGATCCACGCCAGCAACACCATGAACGCATCGTTGCCGATCGAGGCGACCACATCACTTGCGCGCAACGATGCGCGCAGGCGCACCGCGACCTTGCGCCGCAGCACATTGGCCGACTCGAGCCCGAAGGATTCGCGCACTGCGGTAAGGCCCTCGATGCGCAGCGCGATCACTGCCATCGGCGCGGGCTCGCGCTCGCGCAGCGCGAGCAGGTGTGTCATGTGCTCGAGCATCTGCGCGTAGTTGGGCAGCCCGGTGGCCAGGTCGGTCGCGAATGCCTTGCGCGCGGCGCTGTCGATCGCCTTGCGCGCCACCGCGAGCTCCATGCGTCGGCGCAACGCATCGGCCGGCGCATCGGTGTTCACCACGATGTCATGCACGCCACGCTCGATCAGCAGGTTCTGCATGGCGTCGTCCGGCGCGTTCGGCAACACCGCGATGACCGCGGTGTCGAGCACCGCGTGAGCCAGTGCGTCCCAGGCCAGCAATTCGGCAGCGGGTACGGCCGCCAGCATGACCTCGAAGGACACTTCGCGCAGTTTCGCGGCCGCCTCCTCCAGTGTGGCGCAGCAATGCGCTGCGGGCACTTCGAGGCCGACGGCGAGCAGCGTGGCGGTGGGCTTGGGCGGGGCCTTGGACTTCATCGAACAGGGGCCCGATTCGACTGCACTCGGCGCGGCAAATGCATCAACAACAGGCCCGTGGAGCGGGTGAAGGGAATCGAACCCTCGTATGAAGCTTGGGAAGCTGCCGTTCTGCCATTGAACTACACCCGCATGACGCTCCAGTTTACGCGATCGTCCAACACCGTCGACGATGCTGCCCGGCCCGATGCGGGCCAATTTCTCGTTGCGCTTCGGTGTGACCCACGCACGGGCAATCGTGCACGGTCGGCAACCG
>JAOUIM010000550.1 GCA_029884035.1 Aquincola sp.
CGTGCGGCAGGGACACCCACTGGTCGCCGCCAAGGAACACTCGCTCGAGACCATCCTGGTGTTCCCGCTGGTGTCGCCGCGGCTGCCGCAGCGCATGGCCGTGCACCTCGGCAAGGACGCCGCACACGCGCGCGTCGACCGCGAAACCGGCGACCTTACGCCCAGCCTCATGGTCGACAGCTTCGCCGTTGCACGCAACGCGGTCGTGGCGGGCGACGCCGTGGGGCTGGCGCCGCTGGTGGCGCTGGAACAGGACCTCCGCGCCAGGCAGATCTCGCTGCTGCCCTTCACCGCACCGTGGCTGCAGTTGAGCTACGGCCTGTTCTACCTGCGCAAGCGTCCACTCTCGCGGGTCGCACAGCTGTTCATGACCCAGCTGCGACAGGTCGAAGTGGTGTTGCAGGCACGCGAGCAGCGCGCGCTGGCACGGCTCGAAGGCAGGAAGCGCACGCGCCGGTCGGCATCGAAACGCAAGACCAAGGCCACCGCCGAACCGGCGGCCAGCGCCGCAAAGCCGGCCACCGCAACCACTTCCGCCGCTCGCCGCGCCCGGACCCGGACACGCCAATGAAGCGCCTCGTCTTCGGCCTGGTGTCGCTGGCGATGTCCGCCGTGGGCCTGGCCGCCGCTGCGGTCCCGGCCACCCACCGCCTCGACCTCTTTCACACTGGC
This sequence comes from Aquincola sp., assembly GCA_029884035.1. Lineage (GTDB taxonomy): Bacteria > Pseudomonadota > Gammaproteobacteria > Burkholderiales > Burkholderiaceae_C > CADEEN01. The sequence continues at coordinate 673 of JAOUIM010000550.1, forward strand.
GGCAAGGGCATGGAGATTCGCGACTGCATCATGTTCACTCGCAACCACGTGCCTTTCTGCCGCGTATGCGAGTCGGCCCTCGAGCAGGTCATCGACTCGATCGTACCCGGTACGGCGCGGCCCTAGGAGCGGGCGTGCCGGAACTCGACCTCACCCTCGTCTGGAATTTCGCCACCGCGCTGCTGATCGGCGCATTGGTCGGCATCGAGCGCGAGCGGCACAAGCAGCGCCAGGAACACCCAGAGATCGCGGGTCTGCGCACCTTCATCCTGGTGGCGCTGTTCGGCGCGCTGAGCGGCTGGGTCGGTCTCGTCCTCGAAACGTCGTGGATGCTCGTGGCCGGCCTCATGGCGGTCACCGCTGCGGTGCTCGCCGGCTACGTGCTGAGCGTACGGCTGAATCCAGGCGGCTTGGGGCTGACGACCGAGATCGCCGCTGTCGCGACCTTCCTGCTCGGTGCGCTCGCGACGCTTGGCCAGCGTGAACTCGCGGTCGGGATCGGCGTGATCGTGGCGGCAGTGCTGGCCTACAAGCAGCCGCTGCACGGGTTCGTCGGCAAGCTCGGCGGCGACGACGTTTACGCCGTGCTCCGGCTGCTGATCGCGACGTTCATCATCCTGCCCATCCTGCCGAACGCGACCATCGACCCGTGGGACGCGCTGAACCCGCAATCGCTGTGGTTGCTGGCGCTGCTGATTGCGGGCCTGTCGCTGGTTGGCTACGTACTGACGCGACTGCTCGGCGCGCACCGCGGGATTCCTCTCACCGGCCTGTCGGGCGGCCTCGTCTCGTCCACCGCGGTCACGCTGTCGTTCGCACGGCAAAGCCGCGAGCCGCAGTACGCGGCGGCCAACCCGGCCATCACGAGCGGCATCCTGCTCGCCTGGACCGTGAGCTTCGCGCGCGTGCTGGTGGAAGTGATGGTGGTCAACCGCGCCCTGCTGCCCTCGCTGCTGCCCGCCGTGGTCACGATGACGGTGGTGTGCGCCGCTTTCGCGGCATGGCACCAGCGGCGTGCCGGGCAGGGGATCCAGGCAAAGGACGTGCCGCTGCGCAATCCGTTCAGCCTGACCTCCGCCATCAAGTTCACCGCGCTGTTCGCGGCGGTGCTGCTGATCGTCAAGCTCGTGCAGGCGCACGCGCCGGAGACGGGCCTGTACTACGTCGCCGCGCTGGCCGGCACGACCGATGTCGATGCGATCACGCTGTCGATGGCGCAATACGCGCGCACGGGCAGTCCGGACGTCGCGTCGCATGCGATCACGATCGCGGTGCTGAGCAACACCGTCATCAAGACCGGCATGGTCATGGCACTCGGCAGTCCGGCCCTGCGTCGTTCGATTCTGGTGGCGACTGTCGGCATACTCGTCGCTGGCGTCGGGGCAATCTTCCTGGCCTGACCCACGGCAGATTACGCCAGGAGCGC
>JAOUIM010000551.1 GCA_029884035.1 Aquincola sp.
CCCAAGCCACTGGCCGCGCCGGTCGTGCTGCCACCGGTGGCGCCGGCCAACGTCGACGACTGGGTTGCGCCTTCGCAGACCGGCCATCCGGCGGTACGCAAGGCACTGCTCGGGCTGGACATCGCGAAGCTCGAGACCGAGAAGGCGCGCGCCGGGCACCTGCCGACGGTCGATGCCGTGGCCAGCCTCGGCTCGTCCAACACACGCATCTCGGGCAACAGTGGCACCACGACAGCCGCGAGCCTGGGCGTGCAGCTGAACCTGCCGCTGTTCGCCGGCTATGCCACGCAGAACCGGATCAAGGAAACGCTGTTGCTCGAGGACAAGTCACGCAATGACCTCGACGCGGCGCTGCGCGCCGTCGCGCAGGGCACGCGCGTGGCTTTCTTCGGCGTGCAGTCCGGCCAGGCGCAGGCCAAGGCCCTCGAGGCGGCGGAGGCGTCGAGCAAGCTCGCGCTCGAGGCCACGCAACTGGGCTACCGGGTCGGCGTGCGAGTGAACCTCGACGTGCTCAACGCACAGACCCAGCTGTTCAACACGCAACGCGACTTGTCGAAGGCGCGCTACGACGTGCTGCTGGCCGGCCTTCGCCTTCGGCAGGCGGCGGGCACGCTGCAACCGGCCGACGTGTCGGCGGTCAACGCGCTGCTCGCCAAGTAGGGCCCGGCGGGGGCCGTGCGCGCGTAAAGCTCGGTAAACGCCGCGCCGCCGATCAACGCGGCGGGCGCAGGCGCCGTTAGTCTCTTCGACGTCGCGAGGAGACACGGATGAGGAGCGCCCCTTCCCCTGCGGTGCAAGCCGCCGTCGCTGCGCACCGATTCGGCCTCGGTGAACCGAGCATCGACCTCGCCGTGCGTGGCGATGCCCGTGGCTGGCTCGCCTCACAGATCGGCCCGGCCGACGCCCAGACCTCTCCACGCGGCGAGGCGCTGCCCGACGCCGCCACCGGGCTGCGCCGGATGGCCGAATTCATCCAGATGCAGCGGCGCCGCCGCGAGCCCGAGTCGATGGCATCGATGCAGCCAGGCGATGCGCGCTCCGGCGAGCAGGCCTTTGCAGAGCACTTCCGCACCCTCGTTCAGGCCGACCTGCGCGCGCGCATGGCCACGGCAGCCACCACACCGCGACCCTTTGCCGAGCGGCTGGCGCTGTTCTGGTGCAACCACTTCACCGTGTCGATCACCAAGGCCAGCGCACGCGGCCTGGTGGGCGCGTACGAGCGCGAGGCCATCCGGCCGCACATCGCAGGCCGTTTCGAAGACCTGCTGCGCGCTGCCGTGATGCATCCGGGCATGCTGCGCTACCTCGACAACGCGCAGTCCGCCGGTCCGAACTCGCAGATCGTGCAGCGCCGCGCGCGCGCCCCGCGCGCCGATGACCAACCCGGACCGCGCGTGACCGGCCTGAACGAAAACCTCGCGCGCGAGGTGCTGGAACTGCACACGCTGGGCGCCGCATCGGCCCGCGCGGGCGTTTACGGACAGGCCGACGTCAGCGCTTTCGCAGCGGTGCTGACCGGCTGGCGCGTGCCGGCGTACACCTACATGCCGACGCTGTCCGTCGCGCGGCGCGGCAACCGGCGTGATGCCGCGCCGCTCGGCACCGACAGCCCGACGCGGTTCGAGTCGGCCTGGCACGAGCCCGGCACGAAGACCGTGCTGGGCCGGCGCTACCCCGAGGGCGCCGATGGGCTGCCCCAGGTGCTGCACGAACTGGCACGCCATCCCGCCACGGCGCGCTTCGTCGCCGGCAAGCTGGCACGGCACTTCGTCGCCGACCAGCCTCCGCCTGCACTCGTCGATCGGCTCGCGCAAACGTTCCTGCGCAGCGACGGTGATCTGCCGACGGTCTATCGCGCCCTGCTCGACGCGCCCGAGGCCTGGGACGCGACACCGTCCAAGCTGAAGTCGCCCGAGGAGATGGTGGTATCCAGCGCGCGGGTGCTCCAGCTCGGCGCGAAGGCGTTCGAACGTCAGCCCGACGCGGGGGCTGCGCTGCTCGGCCAGCGGGTCCAGGCCGCACCGTCGCCGGCGGGCTGGCCCGATGCGGCCGAGGAGTGGCTCGGCCCCGACGCGGTATGGAA
>JAOUIM010000552.1 GCA_029884035.1 Aquincola sp.
AAAGCGCCGGCAGATGGCCGAACGGCTGCTGCGCCAGGGTGAACTGACGCTGACCCATGTGGCGCTGTGCCTGGGTTACGCCGAACAGAGTGCCTTCAACCACGCATTCGAGCGTTGGCACGGCGTACCGCCGAGCCGCTGGCTGGGTCGATGAGCACAAGAGCTACCGCTGCGCGCGCAGTGAAGCCGAGGGCATGACGCCGCGCCTGTGCACGGGCCACATCGGCGCCCCACCCTCTGTGGCCTGATCGCGGCCCACGAGCCGGCCAGCGCCCGCGCCGGGCCATCTAGCGGTGCTGGGGCCCGATGCCGTGCTTGCGCAGCCGCACGGCGATCGCGGAGTGCGAGGTGCGCAGCCGCTCGGCCAGCTTGCGCGTCGACGGATACTTCGGATACAGGCGCCTGAGCAGGGCCTTCTCGTAGTTCGACACCGCCTCGTCGAGGCTGCCGACGTCGTCGGTGGCGGTCGAAGCTTCTGCGGCCCCGACATCGGCCAGTTCCAGGTCGGCGACGTCGATCACCGGCGCTTCACTGAGCGTGACGGCGCGGAAGATCACGTTCTGGAGCTGTCGCACATTGCCGATCCAGGGATTGGCGAGCAGGGCCACGCCAGCTGCCGTGCTCAGCCGCGCCGGCGGGCGGCCGGTCTGGCCGCAGGCGCGAGCGAGGAAGACCCGGGCCAGCGGCAGGATGTCTTCGGTGCGCTCTCGCAGCGGCGGCACGTGCAACTGCAGCACGTCCAGCCGGAACAGCAGGTCCTGGCGGAAGCTCCCGGCGGCCACCATGTCCTCCAGCGACCGGTGGGTGGCGCTGATGATGCGCACGTCGGCTTTCAACTCGCGGTCGCCGCCGACACGTCGGAAGCTGCCGTCGTTCAGGAATCGCAGCAGCTTGGCCTGCAGGTAGGCCGACATCTCGCCGATTTCGTCCAGGAACAGCGTGCCGCCGTCGGTGAGTTCCAGCATGCCCGGCCGGCCGGCGCGCAAGGCACCGGTGAAGGCGCCCGGTGCGTAGCCAAAGAGCTCGCTCTCGGCCAGGCTCTCGGGCAAGGCGGCGCAGTTGAGCGCGAAGAACGGCTGCTCCTTGCGTCGGCTGCTGGCATGGCAGGCGTGCGCCACGAGTTCCTTGCCGGTGCCGGTCTCACCGCGGATCATCAACGGGGCGTCGACAACGGCCATGCGCGCAGCCCGCTGTTTGAGCTGGCGGATCGCCGGCGACTGGCCGAGGATGGCCTCGAAGCCGCCGGCGCTGTAGTTCTGCAGCGCGCTCAGGCGCTCGCCGATGCGGTGTGGTGCATGCAGCGTCAGCACGGCGCCCGCCACCTTGCCGCTGGCCTCATGCAAGGCCACCGCTTCCAGCAGGAAGGGTTCGCCGTCGATCTGAACCTCGGTCGCTGGCAGACGGTAGCCCTGTCCGATCAGGGTGTCGACCAGCTGTGCGTTGCCGCTCAGTGCCCGCAGCGACAGGCCGGTCAGGCGATGCTCGGGCATGCCGCTGGCTGCAACCGCCGCTGCATTGGCCACCACGACCTTGCCAGTGGCGTCGACGGCCAGCACCGGGTCTGGCTGCGAAGCCAGCAGTGCGTCGAGGTACAGGCGCCGCCGTGCACCGGGCAGCATGGCCAGTTCGTCGACCGACAGCACGCCGGCGACGCGCAGCAAGTCACCGCGCAGCAGATCCAGGTTCGCGCCATCGAGTGCTGGCGCCTCCAGATAGACGTGCGGCGGCTCAACCTCCACCGCCGAGACGTCGAGCGCCCGGCGAGCCAGTACGGCCAGGATTTCCTGGGCGATGCCCACGCGATCGGCAAAGAAGACATCGATGCGCATGCTGGTCTGTTGCGATTTCTAGACAGCGTACGATATTCGATACGGAGACGCCAAGTCACTGTCAACAAAGGGATTTGTTGAAGTCTCGAGGTTGATCATGGCCTGCATGTCACGATTCAAGTACGGATTCGCCAGACCCGATCTAAGGCTGCTACTACAAGTTGTTGAATTCATTGATGTTTTAGGCGTGGCACAACAGTTGCTAGCGAGACCGTGACCAGCCCGTCCAAGTCGCGCCTTCGCGCCGCCGGGC
>JAOUIM010000553.1 GCA_029884035.1 Aquincola sp.
CGCCACCGGCTTGTTCGGCGCGTCGGGGTTGTTGGCGTGGAACTCCATCAGCGCGGCGAGGTCGGCGAAGCCCATGTCATAGGTGCCGCTGGCCACGCGCTGCACCGTGCCGCCCGAGCCGTTGCCGGCGTCGATCGTCACGTCCAGCCCCGCTGCCTTGTAGTAGCCCTTGGCCGCCGCGCCGAGGAACAGCGCCGCGGGGCCTTCGAAGCGCCAGTCGAGCTGGAACTTGATCGGGGTTTGTGCAGCGGCGGGCAGGGCCGCGAGCGCCAGAGGCAGGCCCAGGCCAGCCACGATCAGCACACGACGCGAAAGGGCGGCAAACATCATGATGCGGGTCTCCTTGAGGCAAACCCGACGATTGTGCAGGTGCCGTGCCAGCCGGCACCTCGGGTCTTGCACCAGCGCAGTGCGCGAATCAGGCCAGGAGTTCGGCCAAGGTGCGCGCGACGACCTTGGTCGCCCGCCGCAGGTCGTCGAGCACCAGATGCTCATCGGCGCGCTTCGCATTCGATTCGAGCACGGTGCGCGGGCCGGCGCCATAGATCACCGCGGCCGTGCCGGCGGCGCCGTACAGCCGCACGTCGGTGTACAGCGGCGTGCCGACCACGGGCGGCGCCTGGCCGAAGACCTCGGCCGCGTGGCGCTGGATCGCAGCGACGAGCGCCGCATTGCTGTCCTGCGGCTGCAGCGCCTGGGCCAGCAGCAGGCGGCGGATCTCGACCTTCACCCGCGCGTCGTGGGCGGCCACCGTGTGTTCGATCAGTGCGCGTACCTCGGCCTCGACCTCGGCCGCGTTCTCCTCGGGGATCATGCGGCGGTCGAGCTTGAGCATGACCTTGCCGGGCACCACGTTGGTGTTGCTGCCGCCCTCGATGCGGCCGACGTTCAGGTACGGGTGGGTGATCCCCGCCACCTTCGAGCGGCGCTCGCGCAGCACCGTGTTGTGCGCGTACAGCGCGGTGAGCAGCGCACTGGCCGCCTGCAGCGCGTCGACCCCGGTCGTGGGGTACGCCGCGTGCGACGCCAACCCGTGCAGCGTGACCTCGAGTTGCAGGCAGCCGTTGTGCGCGGTCACGACCTCGTACGAGAAGCCGGCCGCGATCAGCAGATCGGGTTTCGTCAGGCCGTGCGCGAGCAGCCAACCCGGGCCGAGCTCGCCGCCGAACTCCTCGTCGTAGGTGAAGTGCAGTTCGATCGTGCCGCGCTGGGGCCTGGCCACGGCCTCGAGCGCGCGCAGCGCGAAGGTGAAGGTGGCGAAGTCGCTCTTGCTGACCGCGGCGGCGCGGCCGTACAGCTTGCCGTCGACGATCTCGGCGCCGTAGGGGTCGTGCGTCCAGCCTTCACCGGGCGGCACCACGTCGCCATGGGCGTTGAGCGCGATCGTCGGCCCGCGGTCGCCATAGCGGCGGCGCACGATCAGGTTGGTGATCGACTCGAGCCCGCACGCCTTGACCTCGGCCGCAGGCACCGGATGCTTCTCGGCCTGGTAGCCGAAGCCTGCCAGCAGCTCAGCAGTGTGCTCGGCGTGCGGCGCGTTGTTGCCCGGCGGCGTGTCGGTGGGCACACGCACCAGCTGCTGCAGGAAGCGCACCTCCTCGTCGAAGTGGGCGTCGATCCAGGCGTCGAGTGCTTTGGTGTTCACAGGTGTTCCAGCAGGTGCATGAAGGCGCGCACGCACAGTTCGGTGTCGTGGTTGGTGATGGCCTCGAGCGGGTTGTGGCTGATGCCCGCGTTGAGGCCGCGCATGAACAGCATCGCCTGCGGCATCACCTCGTGCAGCTTCATCGCATCGTGGCCGGCGCCGCTGGGCATGCGGTGGACCGGCAGCCCGAGCGCGGCCACCGCGGCTTCCCAGCGCCGCTGCCACGCGGGGGCGCTGGGTGCCGCGCTCTGGCGCATCGTCGCCTCGATGCGGTGGTGCACGCCACGTCGCTCGCAGATGCGCGCCAGCTCGGCGCGCACGTCGGCGGCGCAGGCGTCGCGCACCGCGTCGGTGGTGGCGCGGATGTCGAGACTGAACGCGCAACGGCCGGGCACGACGTTGATCGAGCCGTTGGGCACGGCCAGCATGCCGAC
>JAOUIM010000554.1 GCA_029884035.1 Aquincola sp.
GATGACGATCGGCACGCCGGGAACGACATTTACAGTGCCGGTCTACAGCGCACCCGTCCCGGTGTACGGCCGTCCTGTGCCCGTCTACCGCCAGCCCCTGCCGGTCTATCGGTATGCCGTGCCGGTCTACGGCCACAACCGCTACTACCAGGTGCCAACGGCCTGGGATCGTGACGGCGACGGCATTCCCAATCGCTACGACCGCCTCTACAACCCGGCCTGGGACCGTGACGGCGACGGTATCCCCGACCGCCGCGACGCACGCTACAACCCGCCTTGGGATCGCGACGGCGATGGCATCCCCAATCGCCATGACCGAGACGGCGGCTACCGCCCCGACCGCGGTGGCCACGGTGGGGGCCGCTGACCGGCAGATCAGCCGAAGCTGATGTTCTGCGCGTTCACCAGGTCTTTCCAGCGCCTGGCTTCGACGGCCATGAAGGCCTCGAATTCGGCCGGGGTCGAACCCACCCACTCGAGCCCCTGCTGAGCCAGCGTGGCCCTGACCGCCGGCTGCGACAGGGCCTGGATCGCCGCGGCATGCAGCACCTGCTGGCGCTCGACGCCAATGCGCGCCGGCGCCAGCAGGCCGATCCAGGTCGACACGTCGAAGTCCTTGACGCCGGCCTCCTGCAGCGTCGGCAACTCCGGCGCCACCGCGGAGCGCTTCGCCGACGTCACACCGAGCACCTTCACGCGGCCGGCCTTCACGTGCGGACCGATCGCGACCCAGCTGCCCATGAACAGCTGCACCTCGTCGTTCATCACGGCCTGCAGCGCCGGCACGCCACCGCGGTACGGGATGTGCACGATGTGCGTGTTGGTGCGCGCCTTGAACAGTTCCGCGGCCAGGTGATTGAGCGTGCCCAGGCCGGCCGACGACACGTTGAGCGCGCCCGGGCGCTTCTTGGCGAGCGCGACGAACTCGGCGATGTTGTCGGCCGGAAGCGATGCGGGCACCGCGAACACGAGCGGAAAACTCAGCAGGCGCGAGATCGGCGTGAAGTCACGCAGTGTGTACGACAGGTTGCTGTAGACGAGCGGATTGGTCACGTGCGAATCGAACACCAGCATCATCGTGTTCACATCGCCTGCCTGTCTTGCCACCGCAGCTGCCGCAATAGAGCCCGATGCACCCGGCCTGTTGTCGACCACCACGTTCTGCTTGATCAGCCGAGGCAGATGCTCGCCGAGCAGCCTCGCGGTCAGGTCCACCGAGCCGCCCGGCGGAACCGGCACCACGAGGTTCAGGTTGGGCGCAGACTGCGCACGGGTTGCCCCGGCCCACATCGACGCACCCGCCAGGGCCAACCACTGCCTGCGATCCATCGTCATCCTCCTGCGCGCCCCACGCGCTTGCAGGCGCGAGTGTGCCCGAGGATCGAGCCGATTCAATGGCCGTGCAGGAGGCTGCGGGCGAGCAGCACGACCACCAGGCCGGCACCGATCCACGTCACTTGCGCCACGGTGTCGCGAAGCGGCAGGCGTCGCTGCAGCTGGGGCAGCAGATCGGCCACCGCCACGTAGACGAAGCTCGACGATGCAATGACCAGCAGGTATGGGAAGAGCTGCTCCCAGGGGCCGACGACGAAATATCCGGCGACGCCGCCGAGAACTGCGGCAAGCCCGGACAGCGCGTTGAACAACAGCGCCTTGGCGCGCGAGAACCCCGCGTTGACGAGCACGATGAAGTCGCCCACCTCCTGCGGGATCTCGTGGGCCACGATCGCCAGCGCAGTCACGATGCCCAGCCGAGTGTCGGTGAGAAAGGCCGCGGCAATGATCACGCCGTCGCAGAAGTTGTGGATGCTGTCGCCCAGCAGCACACTCCAGCCACCGCGTCCGGCCTGCTCGGCATCGAACCCGTCGTGGTGATGGTGGTGCGGATCGTCGCCCTCGTGGTGATGGCCATGCCGGTACAGCTCCGCCTTCTCGAGCAGGAAGAAGAACAGCAGGCCACCCAGCAGCGTCGCGAACAGCGCCTGCGCGTCCGCCCCCTTCTCGAAGGCTTCGGGCAGGACCTGCAGCAACGCGGTGCCCAGCAGCACGCCGACCGACAGGCTGACCAGGCTGCGGA
>JAOUIM010000555.1 GCA_029884035.1 Aquincola sp.
CTGTCCGTGCGGGACGTGGTACCGGCCTCCGAGCTGGTGTGCGATCGCGTGCACGTTGCCCACGTTGGCGCGCGTGAAGGCCAGACCCGCGTAGGTGCTGGCCAGCGCCATCTTCTCGCGCGAGACGAGGTCGCTGCCGTCGCGCACGACGCGCGGCAGATGCTGCCAGATCATCGATGCCGCGGCCAATGCCATGCGGTCGGTATAGGGGGTCGCCCATTCGCTGATGAAGGCCTCGATCGCGTGGGTCAGCGCGTCCATTCCGGTGGCCGCGGTGACTGCGGCCGGCAGTCCGATCATCAGCGTCGGGTCGAGCGCGGCCATGTCCGGCACGATGCGCGTGTCGGCCACCATGTACTTCCTTCCCAAGCCAGGGTCGGAAATGATTGCCGCCACCGTGACCTCCGAGCCGGTGCCCGCAGTGGTGGGCACGGCGTAGATCGGCGCCGGTCCGTGCAGGCCCCTGAAGTAGCCGGCGAGCTCACGCGGGCGCTTGTGGTTGGCCGCCGCCAGCGCGATGACCTTGGCTGCGTCCATCACCGAGCCGCCGCCGAAGGCGACGATCGCGTCGCAGCCCTCGGCAAGGTAAAGCTCGAGTCCCTCCTCGATGACCGGGATCGGTGCATCCGGCGTGATCGCGTCGAACACGACGAACGGGGTGCCCGCCTCGCGCAGCGCCTCGGTCAGTGGAGCCATCAGGCCAAGTCGCGTGATCACCGTGTCGGTCACGAGCAACAGGCGGCGATGGCCGAAATCCGCGATCGCCTGGCCCAGCCGGGCGGCCGATCCCGGCCCGACGAGCACGAACGGCTGCGGGATCGGGACCAGCCGCGTCACGGCGCCCGCCGCGCGCTTGATCGCAGGCAGGCTGGCGACGCCGGCGTTGCGAACCATGTCGCTGATCAATTCGGAAATCATCGTCGTCCCCCAAGATGAACCAAGCCCACTTTGCCCCCAGCCCGCCATGAAGAACGTGATCGGAATCAGCCTCGGTGCACGCAGCCAGGATTTCGCCTTCGAGACCCGCTTCCTGGGGGAGCGCCTGCATGTGCAGCGCCTGGGCAGCAACGGCAGCACCGCGCAGGCGGCCAAGCTGCTCAGGCACTGGAACCAGCATGCCGATGCGATCGGCCTGGGACTGGTCAAGGACAGCGGGCGCATCGGCGCGGCGCGCAGGCTTGACGGCGAGGCTCAGAAACTGGTTGCGCTGGCCACGCGTGCGCCGTTGTCGACCGGTGCGCGCCTGGCCGACATCTTCCTGGAGTGGGCCGTGCGCCACGCGCAGACCACGCTCGGCCACTACTTCGACAACGCCAACGTCCTGTTCTTCTCCGGCCAGGCCAACGCCAAGCTCGCGGCGTCGATGGCCGAGTACACCGACAACCTGCAGTTCGCTGATCCGCTGCTGCAGCTGGGCGTGCCCAAGCTGCTGACGTCGATGGATGCGTTGCACCTGTACGCCAGCGGCGCGCATTACGTGGCCGACTGGGCGCCGTCGCGCACCATGCCCGGCGCGTTGCTGCGCGAGTGGACACGCTACGTCCTGCGCAAGGCGATGGCGCATGCCACCGTGGTGGTGGCTCCCGTGCACGAACTCGACGACTTCGGCCTCGAGGAACTGGCCGGCAAGACGATCGTCACGACCACCGTCAACGACGAGCGCCTCGAGCGCTTCCGCGACAAGGGCGTGCACATGGTGATCGACGGCGCGCCGCTGGTGAAGGGACACGCGGTCGACCCGGCGCTGCTCGACGCGATGATCCTTGCGGCCACCGGCAAGGCACCCGACGAACTGCTCGAGGACGACTACCTCGACATCCTCACCGGCGAGCAGCTCGAGCCGCGCATCCTCTACCCGGGGGGCTTCAAGCGCGTCAACCGCTTCGCGTTCGTGATCCACCCGCTGTCGCAGGAGTACTTCAAGGTCGTCAAGCCGATCGAAATGCTGTCGCGCGTCTCGCCGCCGGTGTTCATGGACTCGCTGGAGAAGGTGATGGCGTATGCGCCGCCGTTCGTTTACTCCCGCGTGTCCGGTATCAAGAGTCCGACCGGCGTCGAGGCCGAGGGCTGGCTG
>JAOUIM010000556.1 GCA_029884035.1 Aquincola sp.
GTTCGACGCGTTGCTGTCGCTCTCAGTTCTGCCGGGCTCCGGGCGCGGTCAGCGCCCCGTCACGAAGCGCGTCCAGGTGCGATTGAGCGCACGGGTAAACTCGGCGGACTTCGCCAGGCTCGGCTGCAGCCGCGCCGCGACTTCAGGCGTCGGGTAGATGTTGGTGTCGTTGCGCAGGTCTGCGTTGACCAGCGGCGTCGCGACGCTGTTGGCGTTTGCGTAGCTCACGAAGTCGGAATTCCGCGCCGCAACCGCGGGCTGCAGCAGGTACTCGATGAATTTGTGCGCTGCGTCCTTGTGCGCCGCATCGGCCGGGATCGCCAGCGTGTCGAACCACATCAGCGCGCCCTCGTGCGGGATCGAGTAGCCGATGTCGAGCGGCTTGCCAGCTTCCTCGGCGCGGTCCCGGGCTTGCAGCACGTCGCCACTGTAGCCCACGACGATGCAGAGTTCGCCGTTCGCAAGCTGGTCGATGTACTGCGAGCTGTGGATGGTCCGGATGCTGGGCCGGATCGCCATCAGCGCGTCCTCGGCCGCCTTGAGGTCGGCTTCGGATTCGCTGTTCGGATCCTTGCCGAGGTACAGCAGGGCCGTGCCGACCATGTCGGTCGGGTCGTCGAGCATCGATACCCCGCAGTCCTTGAATCTTGCGAGCACGGCCGGATCGAAGATCAGCTTCCAGCTGTCGACCGGCGCGTCCGGCATGATCGCCTTGACCTTGGCACGATCGTAGCCGATGCCGGTGGTGCCCCACATGTAGACGACCGAATGTTCGTTGCCCGGATCGTAGCGCGCCGCGCGTGCGGCCAGGTCGGGATCGATGTTGGCGAGGCCGGGCAGCTTCGACTTGTCGAGCGGCGCGAACACCCCCGCCTGCACCTGGCGCTGCAGGAAATACGCGCTCGGCACGACGACATCGTAGCCGGAGTTCCCGGTCAGGAGCTTGGTCTCGAGCACCTCGTTCGAGTCGAAGACGTCGTAACGGACCTTGATGCCGGTGGCTTGCTCGAAACCCTTGATGACCTCGGGATCGATGTAGTCCGACCAGTTGTAGACGTTGACTACCTGCTCGGTGCCGGTGGGCGCAGCTGCGGGGGCAGCCGACTCCTCGGTGGAGGCCTGCCTGGACTTGCCGCAGGCGGAAAGGAGTACGGAAAGTGCGGCAACGGCGGCAGCTTGCTTCAACAGGCTCTTCATGAGTTCTCCCTTGGGTCGTCGCCCGCCGCCGACCCTCCCCGCGCGGCCGGCGTGCCCCGGTTATAGCTCAGGCATCCGGCAAAGTCAGCCTTGCCCTGAAACAAGACGGGGCGGTCGGACTGGTATCCGACCGCCCCGCGGGTGGCGTTTGCCGGGTGCGCTTACTTGCCTGTGGTGAACCGCGTCCAGGAGCGGTTAAGCAGGCGGGTGAATTCAGGTGTCTTGGCGAGGTCCGGAAACAGCTTGGCCTTCACTTCGGCCGAGGGGTAGACGCCCGGGTCGTTCTTGACCTTGTCGTCGATCAGCGCAAGCGACGCCGCATTGCCGTTGGCATAGTTGATGAAATTCGAGTTCTTGGCCGCGACGTCCGGACGCATCATGTAGTTGATGAACATGTGCGCGTTGTCCGGGTGCTTGGCGTCGGCCGGGATCGCGTACATGTCGAACCAGATGATCGTGCCTTCCTTCGGCACGAAGTACTTGATCACGTTGCCCTGGCCGGCCTCGGCGGCGCGGTCACGCGCCTGCAGGACGTCACCGCTCCAGCCCACGGCGATGCACAAATCGCCGTTCGCGAGCGCGTCGATGTAGTTGGAGCTGTGGATCATGCGGATGTAGGGACGGATCTTGAGCAGCAGGTCTTCGGCCGCCTTGAGGTCGGCCTCGCTCTGGCTGTTCGGGTCCTTGCCGAGGTAGGCGAGCGCGACGTCGACCAGCTCGCTCGGTGCGTCGAGCACGGAGATGCCGCAGTCCTTGAACTTGGCGGCCCACTTCGGATCGAACACCAGTTGCCAGCTGTCCAGCGGCGCGTCCGGGGCGATCTTCTTGATCTTGCCCTCGTTGTAGCCGATGCCGTCCGTGCCCCACATGTGGTTC